>CALEIL010000336.1 GCA_937876435.1 uncultured Bacteroidota bacterium | reverse complement strand
CGTCAAAAAGTATCAAAAATGGTCTTTTGCCTTTATTGTTGTAGGTGTCAATCCGATTACTATATATGTCGCTGATTTTCTGATCAATTTTCAGAAATTAGCGGATGTTTTCGTGGGAGAACTTGAATTTGGGAGTGCTGACACATTGGTAAACGCAATAGTTGCTCCTGTCATCATCTGGTTGTTTTTGTATTATTTATATCGACAGAAGGTGTTTTTTAAGGTGTAACTTACCATACCTTGAGTTTAAAGCAAATATTACACCCACAAATTTTCCACCTAGAAGAGTTTCGGAGAAATTACCGACCTACTTTCAAAAAATACAGTTTATCCGGTTCCTAAATTATGTGTCACCTCCTCAACAATATAGGTTTCATTACATTCATTCCTATTTTTTGAAATACTAATTCAATCCTTTATGGGATCGTAGTCTGTATTACAAAACCATCTTCCTTTATACGCTCTTGATGTGTGATGTATTTCCTGCTCACCCGGGAGCATATGTCTCCATTTTAACATCCTACAAAGAAGGAATTCATAATATTTTATTTTGACCTGAAATTAAAAATAAAACTGAATTTATAAGATATTACCAATTGAGTAAAATGTAAATAACTGAATGTCAGTATATTTATAAATATTAGGTTATATGTAAACTATGACTTTTGGTCAATAATTAGCATATATTAAGGATTTAATGCAAAATTTACTGATAAATATTATCAAAATTATTGACGTTTGTGTTAACTTTAAGACGTCAATTATTTGAGATGATTGTAGGTTATCATCACAACAAGGTGTTAAATATGTATCTGTCTTATTAAGGCAAACATTTGATGATCATTTTACTGAACAAAGTATCACTTAAAAAATGCAGTTATGAAATCACAGATTTTATCTGGAATTAGTAGGTTTTTTCCAACCTGTATTGTGTGTCCAGACTCCCTCTATACGCGAAGGAGAAATGCAGTACTAATGTTATTGGTTTTCGTTCTTCCCCTCACAACGATACCTGTACAAGCTAATCCTCTGAAGGTAGAGGAGGAACATTTATCGCCGAAGAAAGTGAAAGGTGTGTTATCTTATCTTTCAGAGTCAAACTCCGAAATTCTTGCCATTTCAGTTTCCGGGACGATCACAGATCAGGCCGGTGAACCTCTTATAGGGGTCAATATTCAGGTGAAAGGGACCTCAAAGGGTACATCAACCGATCTTGATGGTCATTTTACATTAGAAGACATCGAGGAGGATGCGGTCCTGGTAGTTTCCTATTTGGGATTTCAGACACAGGAAATAACCCTGGACGGCGAAACTGAACTGAATATCGTGATGATATCAGATTCTCAATTGCTTGATGAAGTGGTAGTAGTAGGTTATGGAACGCAACGGATAGGTGATGTCACAGGTTCCGTGGCTACCGTGTCGTCCAAGGACCTTCTGGACAGGCCGGTGGTGAATATCGGGCAAGCCCTCCAAAATAAAGTATCCGGGGTTCAGGTTGTCAAGCAGGGAGCAGGCTATCCGGGATCCAACCCGATTATCCGGATCAGAGGAACCAACTCGATTAATTCAAACAGTGATCCGCTGTTCGTAGTCGATGGGATCATTGGTGTCAGTAATGCTCTAAAGAATATTAACCCGCAGGATATCTTGTCTATGGATATTCTCAAAGATGCTTCGGCCACCGCAATTTATGGAACGCGGGGAGCAAACGGGGTGATCATTATTACCACCAAACGAGGCAGGGCAGGTGAAGTGAGCATCAATTACAATGGATCTGTAACGATGGGGACTATGCAGAGACATAATCATACCGTGACGACCGATCAATTTTTTTATCTCTACGAACAAGCATTTACTAATACTCCAAAATATGGAAATCTCGATAAATCCAAGGACTTCCGGGGAGAAAAAGGTACGGGAGCTTCGTGGTCCGAAATGCCGCATTTGTTCGAACAGGTTTCCCAGGGTGAATACTTTATGGACTTGATAGGGAATGATGGAAATTACTATAAACCCCGATATTATTCCAATTGGGAGGATATAGCGTTTGACAATTCCTACTCCCAGGACCACTATATCGATGTGAGCGGGGGGTCCGAAAGGGCACGATACTCTGTAGGATTGGGCCATAATGACCAAAATGGACTTTTAATGGAATCGTACTACAGGCGTTCAAATGCCCGGTTTACAACGGATGTTGAATTGACCGACTGGTTGGACGTGAGCACCAATATCATGTATTCCAGAGCCAAAAATACCCGGGGAGATGATCAACTCAGGACAATTTCCGAAACCTGGCCGATTTTACCCATCAAATATCCTGACGAACCTGAATTTGGTATCTACGCAGGGACTTGGAGCACGGGCAGGGATTTTCCTGTCGGTGAAAACTGGAGCAACATCGTTTACGTGACCGACCAGAGGGACGGGCATTATCTGAATCAGCAAATTACGGGGGGAATCGTACTCAATGCTCAAATAACCGATAATCTTAGCTTTAAGGCCAATCTGGCTCTGGACAATAGAAGTGAGGATAGCAGGTGGTTCAATGGAAACTTCCAGGGAAACAGGACTTCAGACGCCAGAGGCAGCAATGCCAGATGGTTCTATTGGCAAAATGAAAACTATCTGGACTACACCAAAGAATTTGGCGTACATCAATTGGCAGGTGTTCTGGGGCTTTCCTGGTCCGAAAACACCTATGACTGGGTGGAAGCTCAAGGATATAATTTTCCCTCCAATTTTTATAGTTACAATAATCTCAATGCCGGGTCCAATACTCCTCAGGCACATTCAGCCAATCAAAGAAGTGCTTTGAATTCCTACTTTGCCCGTGTCAACTATAGCTATGATGATAAATACATGTTGACAGCCACCGGACGGATAGACGGATCTTCCAAGTTTGGCCCCAACAATAAGTACGCATTTTTTCCATCGGTAGGAGTGGGCTGGAGAATTTCCAATGAAGATTTCATGTCCGATAACAACGTTGTATCCAATCTGAAGATTCGGGCGAGTGCCGGGCAGACGGGTAACCAGGAAATCGGAAGTTTCGTCACCCAGAGGTATATCAACACAGCCAACGTGATGTTTGGTGGCGGTCTCCAATCTGGTTTTTATCCCGGTTCTACAGGAAATCCCGATTTGAAGTGGGAAACTACTTTTCAATGGGACATTGGATTAGATCTCAGCTTGTTCGATTACAGGGTCGGTATCGTCGCAGACTACTACCACAAAACGACGAGTGATATGTTGTTCAATCTTCCTCTTCCAGAATCTACCGCACCGAGCAATGCCTTTGTGAACTTCGGAGAAGTGGAAAATAAAGGAGTTGAAGTGGGAGTGTCCACCACGAATATTCAAACACCGCTTTTCTCGTGGACTTCCAGCCTGACGGTATCTGCCAATCGCAATAAAATATTGAAACTGGGCCCCTCTGATGCCGATGTCTTCGTGGATGCCGGTGCTGGTAATGCGACGTCCGTTTACAGGGTAGGAGAACCCATTGGTTCTTTCTTTGGTCTCAATCGTATAGGAGTGTATAGCACAAGGGAGGCGGCATTGGCTGCCCGGTATGGCAGGCTGCCTGGTGATCTGAAATTTGAGGACGTGAATCAGGACGGGAAAATTGAATTAATTTCGGATGGAAATATCATCGGTAATTCCTATCCCAAAGTTTATGGAGGTTTCAATAATTCAATTACTTACAAGAACTTTGATGCCAATCTGACGATACAATTTGTGGGGGGAGTCGATAAAGCCATCGTGCATGAATCAGCAGAAGACCGCCAATTTGTCTCGGGGATGGTCAACAGGGTCCTGGATGCCTGGCGTCCGGATCACCAGGAAGGGACCATCGTAGCACAGGTCAGAGCAGGGAATGCCGGAGCACGGTACGATTCTTTTACTGATACCCATGAAATATACAACGCTGCATTTATCAGGGGACAATCTGCTTCCATAGGTTATACATTCAATAATTTGATCGGGATCAGTAATTTGCGGGTTTATTATGCCATGGAAAATTTCTTCCTTCTGACTGCCATAGAAATGGAGGGCTATGATCCTGAAGGTAGTTCACTGGATAAGGCAAGAACAAATATTCAGAATATTGACAAATACCAATATCCCAATCCCACCAACTTCAGCCTGGGAGTGAATGTTAATTTCTAATACCTAAAGATTGAATACTATGAAATATAATACAAGTATAAAAGCGATAATACGGGCCATGTTCTTAGCGGTTATCCTGACAGTCGGGACCAGTTGCGAGGACTTTTTGCGGGAGGTGCCCACCAATCAACTGACCACCGAGGCTGATTTGACCGCCAGGGAATTTGGCGAACCATTGACCATCGGTGCCTATCGAATGCTCGCCGAGTGGACCGGAGATGCCAGGGATTGGGGCAACAGGTTGCCCAATACTTTGGAGTTTCCTACAGGAGGATCTTATACAGGGGAACCCCATGCCCAGTTTGACAAATACGCCACGAATCAGGTGACCGGAAATCTTCTCGACAATTTCAACAATCAATGGAATAACTGGTATGCCGGGGTCCAGGATGCCAACCTGGCGATACAACTGTTACCTGAAGTCAATCTGTCTGAATCATTGAAAGCTCAATATCTGGGTGAAGTCCGTGCCTTGAGAGCATTCTACTATTTTTGTATCGTCCGATATTGGGGAGATGCGGTGTTGATCACTGAACCACTCGCCAATGTGAGTGAAGCCGAATTGCCCCGGACCAGTCTCAAACAGATTTACGATGAAGTGATAATCCCTGATCTGGAATATGCTTTGGGCGTCGTCCCTGACGGAAGATCGACCGACGGACGTGTCACCAAAGATGTGGTCAGAGCTATTCTGGCCGATGTTTATCTGACTGTATCCGGATACCCCTATCAGGAAGTCGAAACCAATCCCGGGAAAGACTGGTGTGGTGAAGGATCATGGTCCATGCAGGATTATCCGGTGAACAGCGCCAGTGCCACAGGATTTTTACAAAAAGCTAAAAGCCTGCTCGATGCATTGTATGGTAAGTATCCCCTGGGCACGTACGACGATCTGCACGATCCATCCATGAACAATCAGGGAGAAGCCATATTCCAGGTACAATATTCCGTCCAGTCAGGCTATAATAATGACATCGTACAACCATCTTTACCTCTGTTGACCAAGATTTCCAAATCGGATGAGAACGGTTCATTTGTGGCTTCCATAGAGTATTACAATTCCTATGGAGTGAATGATCAGAGGGCGAAAGTATCAGATCACACTCGTCCAAAAGGTATGTTTTTTACCTGGGATACGAATATTGACAATGTGAATGATACGGTCAGATTCATACCTCATGTGTACAAATACTACGATGCCGCAGCGGTCAAATCGGTGAATGGATCAGGTCTCAACTGGACGCATTACAGGTATGCAGACGTATTGTTGATGCTCACTGAAGTAAATTGGGCCCTGGGCGAAAGTGCCTCAGAAATTGAAAAAGGCATCAATGCGGTCAGGCAAAGAGCTGGTTTAGCTCCATTAGACGGGGCATCGGTGACACTCAAAGATATTCTTAGTGAACGCGCCTGGGAATTGGTATTAGAAAATAAAATGCTCTGGGATCAGCGGCGTACGAGAAAATGTGTGGTGTATGGCAATCGGGAAATTTCACGAATTGAAAATTTCATTGGCCACCAGCCAGAACTTTTCAATTATGCATTTACACCACAGCATTTGCTCTCTCCTATACCAGGGGATGAAATTAATAACAATGCACAAATACAACAAAATTTTGGATATCTGCCAGTTCAGTAAAGCAAACTGTAAAAATTGTTATATACAAAAAAAGATACATATGAAAATTTGGAACATCATTTCGTTATCATTTTTGGTCATGTTTTCCTTGATGATGAGTTGTACGGATCAGCCGTACTTTGACATCCCGGTGGATGAAAATGGAAACGTGATCTTTACCGATATTTCTGAAGTCACCTCTAGCGGAGTGACCGCGTCAGATCCTGATTTTACAATCAATGCGTATTTCCCCAATGCAAAACCAGGCGATATCATGGAAGCTCAGGTATTGAAAAACCAGGTCCCCTCCTGGGATCCGGGAGGAGCATTGCAGTTACTGCCATTGGAAGGGTCTACCAAAGAAGTAACCGTCGGGGAAGATCTTCGTACATCAGTGACCTATACAAAATCTGAAGCCGGATTGAATAACGTAGGCGATGTAGTTACCATAGTCTTTTCCGGAGATACCGATGCTGGTATTATCGAGATCAGGCTGAGACCATAACCGCTACCTGGTTGTCTATTTAAATTAGATCTTTTTTTCCCTGTTATCAAGGATAGTAACGGACACAGACCTTTTGTTTATATTAGTGTTCTTTACGCACTGGTTGGTTTACAAAACCCCCATTCTTGACGACTCATATCGGAGTCGTTCATAAAACGGAATATGAAAAAAGAAGCTTTTGACAATTTGGATTGGAAACCGGAAGAGTTCAGGAAACTGGGTTATCGGGTGATTGATATGATCGCATCTTATTATGATACTGTTGCGGAAGTACGGGTATTTCCGCCCAATACCTCCGCCGAAGTGGAAGAGGTGTTCCGGGAAGATTTGCCTGTAACCGGCCAGGATCCCGACGACATTCTGGATGATTGGCAATCCAAAGTACTCCCGTATGCTTCCCATCTTGGATCGCCCAGGTATTTTGGTTTCGTCAATGGATCTGGTAACATGATAGGAACGTTGGCTGAAGCTCTGGCCGCGTCTGTCAATATGAATCTGGGAGGATGGCCTGCTTCTCCCTCAGCCACTGAAATCGAGCGGCAAACCATTTCCTGGCTGGCTGAATTAATCGGATATCCGACCGACTGTGGGGGATTGTTTGCCAGCGGCGGTACGATGGCCAATTTTACGGCCCTGCTTACCGCTTTGCGCAACGGTGCACCCTATGACACCACGGCTCATGGTTTGCAGGATAAATCTTTTCCCGGTAAATTCAAAATATATATGTCAGACCATGAAGGACACATATCCATTGTGAGAGTGGCAGACTTGCTGAATCTGGGAAGGGAATCGATTCGCCTTGTCAGGAGCAATGAGGATTTTTCCATGGATACTGCAGATCTGGAGTTGAAGCTCGATGAAGATGTGCGAAATGGTGATATACCTTTGTGCGTCGTGGCACAGGTCGGCTCTATTAACGTCGGTGTGATCGACCCACTGGTGGAAATATCCAGGATATGTAAAATGAGGAATGTCTGGTTTCATGCGGATGGCTCCTGTGGAGCAGTCGGTGCGATACTCCCGGAGAAAAAGTCACAATACCGGGGGCTGGAGCTGGCAGATTCAGTATCCCTGGATCCGCATAAATGGCTCTACATCCCATATGATTGTGGTTGTGTACTGGTACGAGATGCGGAAAAAATGCGCAGATCGTTTTCTCTGAAAGCTCCTTATCTGCGTGGCAGTCTCTCCACCGACTATACGGGATTGTACTATATGGAATACGGGCCGGAAATGTCACGTAGTTTCAGGGCTTTGAAGGTTTGGATGTCGCTCAGGCATTTTGGTGTAGAGGGCTATCGAAAATTGCTTTCTCAAAACGTAAAATGCGTAGAATATCTGGATCGATTGGTTCGGGACTCTGATGACTTTGAAGCATTGCACAAACCCAACCTGCTTATGTATTGTTTTCAATATGCTCCTCCACTAATGGTTGATAAGTATGGGGCAGACCCTGAGGTCTTACAAGAACATTTGGATACTTTGAATCAACAGATGGTTGACCAAATCCAACTCAGCGGATTAGCTTTCATCATGACCAGCAGACTCCGGAATAGAGTTGTTATCAGGATGTCGGTTTGTTCTCACAGGACCACCCTGGAGGACATTGATATGGTTTTTTCTAAACTTGGGGAAATAGGAGAATCATTGGTTCAAAAGCATTAACGGAATAAAAGTGCTCCATCGTTCACATGAGATCGGCAGGGTATCGCGGAATTCATTTTGATCCAGTAAGAGAATAATAGGATAACCCAGGGGATTTGTCCTCTCTGATAATATATACTCCTGATCGATGGTCATGAGAACCCGCTTCACTTATATTCTACCCCAAAAATGGGAATCGGGGTTCGGGATTCGGGAATCGGAAATCGGGATTCGGGGTTCGGGAATCGGGAATCGGGGTTCGGGAATCGGGATTCGGGGTTCGGGAAGTGGGGTAGGGGTCATCTTACATCCGGAAAATTGAAATATTCCAATATTTTATCCCCGGATATTTTCGGAATTTCCTGCGGATCTGATGAACCTGGAGAAAAGAATTTCCGTATTTTGGACCAGCGTAGGAAAGGTATAATGCAACAATGCGATCAATATACAACAATGCGAAAATTATCTCTTTTTATAGCGACAAGTTTGGACGGCTACATTTCAAAACCAAACGATGACCTGAGTTTTTTGAATTTGGTACAAAAGGATGGGGAAGATTATGGGTATTCAAAATTTACGGAGACCATCGACACCATTATTTTGGGAAGAAAAACGTACGACTACGTCCTCCGGAAAATTGGTTCTTCTCATTATGATAATGGAGAAAGAAAGGTATATGTTATAACGAGGACCGCCAGACCCAATTCCGGCAACACAACTTTTTACACCGGAGACCTGATCGAATTGATCCGGCGATTAAAATCTGAAACCGGAAAAAATATTTATTGCGACGGTGGAGCTGAAATCGTTAATGAACTTTTGAAAGCCGATCTTGTCGATGAAATTATTATCTCGATAGTGCCCATCCTGGTAGGAGATGGCGTACGCCTTTTCAAAGACGGTGGTCCAGAGCTTTTACTTGAACTCGTAGATGTAACAAACTATGATACTGGACTCACGAAACTGCATTACGTAAGGCATAGACCTGAAAGGTAAATGCAAGTCCCCACTTATAGCGAGCGCGGACTGTATCACCACGGCACCGGGTCAGTGATCAGATTTGTGGGGCGGAAGAAATAATATTTTCTATGATCTAAATGATCCAATCCTTCTCCAATGTGAGAAAGCATTTCCAGTGACCCGGAAAAGATTCGCGAGGATCAACGATACGAGATTGATGAAGAATAAACCGCGCTGAGCATTGTTTTGCCGGTATAAAATGGATCACAACAATTTTGCCTGGTTCTGTTACGAACCAGGCAATTATGAATTGTCGCTATAACGTCAATAATCTATATAACCTTCTCGTCGTTTATCCATCCCCGTTTCCATTTCCATCCCCGTTTCCATTTCCATTGCCGTTTCCGTTACCCTTGTCGTTGTTTCCATTTCCATTTCCATTTCCGTTGTTGCCATTACCGTTACCATTATTTAGAAACTTATTGAAAAAACCGAATGGAACGCAGGTAAATAAAGTTGCGAATAAGGTTTCCTGGTCATGAATTTCCTGAAGAGTTCCATCCTTGTGCTTGAGAGTGATAGGGTATATCACCTCCGGAATCACATCTGATACATCAAAGTGTTCTTTGACGTCCTTTTTCAATTCTGTCAGACCATCATAAGTTACCTGCGTGCTATCCGGGTATTTAAGTGTCACAGGTGGTACCAATTCAAAACATCTTCGGAATAAACCGATCGGGATGCCTCTATGCCACGACCCATTGCCTGATGTATTGAGGATATCCTCTAATTGTAAGGTAGAATCGAAAATTTCATCAATGGCAAATGATGAGTCGAGAGGATTGGTCTTTTCTTTCTTTAAATCCTGATCAATGAACTCATCAGCAGGTTCTTCCTGACAGGCAAATATTGATAGACCGAAAATCGTCACGCAAATCGCCAGATTCGCTAATACTGAATGTTTTTTGAGCATGTTTTTTGAATTTTGATTTTGAATTCTATTACATATGGTTGAAACACGGACAGCTCCAATGTAATCGGTTGAGCAAATATTTAACAGTATCTGACCGCCTGAGTATTAATTAATAATATGAAAATACTACTGCGATTTTGACTGCGTTCAATAGTCAAATCCAGAAAGTGAACGAGAAAATCAGATTGCATGGGATTGACCTAAACAATGAATTGGATCCCCATCTGAGTGACAAAAGGAAAATTACCTTCCTATGGATGTTAGTGATTTTCTAAGCTTCTTTATCACAAGTTTATTTCATGAATAAAGTCAGAAAAGAAATAGAGGATTGTCAAAATTTGCAGGATTCTGACCTATGGAATCAATTTTGTTCCGGTAACAAGAAGGCTTTGAAAACGGTGTACGACAGATGTGCTAAAGAATGCCTTATTTATGGTTATAAGTTGTGCAAGGATAAAGCAATCGTCGAAGATGCACTCCAGGAAATTTTTATCCGTTTCTGGGAAAAACGGGCCTCCTTGCCAGAGGTGACCAATATCAAGTCTTACATATTTACGGCGATCAGGAGGAAGATATTTAGAAAAATGATGTACAAACCCCAGTGGAAATCTTTGGATGAAAATGATTCCTTATTCGAGAATCACCAATTTTCGATCAATGAAGGGGTATTTGATCATATACCGGAACGTGAAAATCTGTTATCAGATGTCCGGAGGATGGTTTCCCAGCTCAGCTCAAGACAAAAGGAAATCGTGTATTTAAAGTATTTTGAAGGAATGGATTACGAAGAGATCGAAAAGATCATGGGGATAAACTATCAATCCTCCCGAAATCTGCTGTCAAAAGCCCTGAAAAATCTTAGGGATCTCATGGTTTTTATATATATGATTTCGCTTTTTCAGTAGAAAACAGGTACAAGGACAAATTTTGTGTCACTTAAAATGTAGACAACAGATTTTACATATTAATATCATGATCGAATATTCACCTGGCACTCACCTGAATTCAATTCCCAGGCATTTGCTGACGTGGACCATTGTGTGTATATTGGTCTCCTGTACTGAGAAAGAGCTCGGGATGGATTTTAATTTGAAAACCGAACCATCGCTTGTGAAATACTTTGACAGGTTTGAATCAGAAGCTCGAAAACGCGGGCACAGGATAGACCTGAAGAGCAAAAATATTTATGGAGTGTTTGGTGACCTGGACGAAGATGTCATAGGAAATTGCAAATTCAAACCTAAAGAACCCCGGCAGGTGACTATCGATCGTCAAAATTGGGAAGGTATTTCTGAGCTCGAACGCGAATACATCGTGTTTCATGAACTTGGGCATTGTTACCTGGAGAGGATACACGACGACCGAAAAGATGCCAATGGAAGATGTCTGAGCATCATGCATAGTGCAGAAGGAAAATGCATATTGGAATATAATAGTGAAACCAGAGACACTTACCTAAAGGAACTGTTTACATTTTGAGACCCCATCATACTCCAGAATATGAAAAGAAACATTACCTCTCTTGAGCTTTTGCAAAATTCAGACTTTATTAATTGGATTAAATCCGGAGAAGAAGCCTGCAGTTCCTGGAATGAGTGGATCCGAATGGATCCGGCAAATGAAAAGATGTATGAGCAAGCCAAAGCAGTCATACTATCCATCGAAACCAATGAAGAGGATTCTGTTTCTGAAAAACTAAAATCGATTTGGGATAATATCCAAAAAGAAACCAAACCCTGACCTCGTTTTGATTGGGACGCGGGAATGGTTTGCGACCTACCATTTTTCTGTGACCTATTAATCATCACAACCCACATTCACAGCCTTCAAATGTCGCTGTTCTCCAGTCAATTTTATAGTTGACGAAGATGTTATTCAAAATCCCTGTTTACCCTTTCGAGCCAATGATAGTACCGGGATTTGATAATATCCGGGTCTATTCCCCTTTTATAGAGAAGAAAAGCCTTTAGATTGGCGATGTTTACACGAAGGTAACCGTTGTGGGTATATTTCCTGGAGGATGCCAGAATATTTTTGGGTATGATGTGATAACCCGTTTTGGGGGTCAGCCGGTTCACAAATTCAAAGTCTTCCATAATTGAAAAACGCTCATTGAATCCACCCTCCTCAAAAAAACGACCGCGAAGTATATACAATGACTGATCTCCACCACCGCTAAATGGATTGTTGAACCATGTAATAAAAGAGTTAATCATCAAGAGGGGGTGAATAGAATCGAGCTTCAGGCGGAACGCCCCTACTTCCAATTTCCTCAATATGGCCGTATTGATATCCCGAACAAATGATAATGGGGGAAGCGTATCAGCGTGTACGAAATAGAGTATGTCGTGCTTAGCAGTTCTGGCACCGAGGTTCATTTGGACCGCTCTTCCTTTTTTTGCGGAATGAATCCACCTGACATTTTCCATATGGATCAGCCACTCTGGTGCTACTTTGCTGCCACCATCCACGATGATCCATTCGAAATCGTCCCGGTCATCGGATTTGTTCAGATGTTGAATTAACCCATAGAGCGCTTTATGGTCATTCAGAACCGGAACGATCACGCTTATTTTTTTCATCATTTTTGATTATTGAGATTCCAGTCATACTCCATATAAGTGGGAATAGCCTCCGCATCGATTTGTTGGCTGGAATAGGAATTCAAATATTCTATAATAGATTCAGATTGGGTAAAATCACCTCGGAACCATTTGAATATCTTAGAAATCTTCAGACTACCTTTTCCCATTTGATTTCGGGATCGATCATTGATAAATTGGTATGCCTGCTCCTCCAACTGCCTTTCCAGATCCCCTGGAGTAAAAGCTTCATTCCGGAGTGGAGGACACGAAACAGAGGCACAATTTATAGCAAAATGAATCCGGGGTTCGTCAAATTCTCTCCTCAATATCTTATGCTCGATTCGATGGAGGCTTGATTTTTTGCCACCAATCCTAAAAAACTTTTTATGCCAGACGGTTCTGATCCCGGGGATTTTAATTCCTGGATGAAGTTCCCGGATGCTCCTGACAGGATAGTGATCGACTATCAATTTTACTGTGAAGGCATTATAGGCATTGATCCAATAAGCCAATTGCTCGTTCGTGGTCCAGGTTTTTTTGTCAGGAGGAGATGCGCTGAGTTGACCAAGATAGGTAACCAGCTTATTTTTGTCCTGGATCATTCCATCGTAGTCAACCAATCCATCAGGTGACACATGTTTGTTGAGGAGCTGATCCCATAGTTCGTGCGACGGAGGATAGGAGGTATCTCTATCAAATTCTGACCCGTTGCAGGACATGACCAGACCTAGTAGTAAAATTGTTTGAATCAGTTGCTTCATTCTCGTCAATTTCTGAGATTGGAATATTCCCCACGCTTTCTCAATATAAATATAAGCTGAATTGTCATAGTAGTTCATATATAGATGGCCTTCAGAAAGGAAGATCAAAAAGTACCTGAGTCGGGATCCGGGGGGTGGTCCACAACCAGGCAGGTTTATTGAAGACATTTTTTGGGGAAGATGAAATTTTCACATTTTGGAGTATTTTATCCTTTCTTCCCTAATTTTATGTTATCGAAAAAACACGGACCCAATAATGACCTTCCAGAATTCGGTAAAAATTAATGATACTATCTATACATTTTGTTGTACTATTCAATTTTGACAACGTGCAAAGACTACAATAGATATTTTTGATAATATTTTAATATTTTCCAGTGACTGAAATTGTAAAACATTGATATTGCGCCGAATATATTTTTAATATTTTCCTTACATGTAGCCCATTATCTTTCTAAATCACCTGTATTTTTGGAAATTATTTCGTGGTTTGAAGACAAAATCCGCTTATTCCATATTCTTATATATTGAAATACTTTGATAATTTAACATCGAAAATCAGGGTATTGTGAATTTTATTATCCCAACTTTTGGGATAGGACGGGTATTATTTATCAGAAATATCGCAGTATAGTATCAGATTAGAGAAAAGTATAGTGTAGTGTACGGAATTTTTACTGTTAACAGGTAGTCATATCAATTTTAAGAATATTTCAATCGTAGAAAAGTATCAATGTATCAAAATGAAAAAAAGTAGAACAATGAATTTGACCTACTCGCACGTAGGCATAAAATGTAAAAGATGGTTGCTCACCACCTTTGGGCTCCTTGGGTTGTGTTGGGTAGCTCAGGCACAGGTTTCGATCCAGGGCACCGTCACAGATGAGTCGCAGGAACCACTCATCGGTGTCAACGTCCAGGTCAAAGGCACCGGCACCGGAACGGCCACCGACCTGGATGGAGCTTTTGAATTGGATAATATCGGTAACGATGCCGTACTTGTATTTTCTTATATCGGTTATATAACCAGGGAAATCAATGTGGGAGAAAACACTACCATCGATGTTGTCCTGATTTCAGATGCACAAACGCTGGATGAAGTTGTGGTGACAGCACTGGGTATCCGAAAAGAATCCAAAGCTTTGGGTTATTCGGTGACCAAACTGGAAGGAGAACAGTTCACCCAGGTGAGGGAGAATAATTTTGCTAATGCGCTGACAGGTTTGGTAGCTGGCGTTAACGTATCCGGAGTCGGGTCCGGACCTGGAGGATCCAGCCGGGTGACCATCCGGGGGAATACATCCATAGCCGGTGACAACCAACCCTTATATATCATCAACGGATTGCCCATGGACAACACACAGTTTGGGCCTGGCGGGAGTGAAGCACCAGACTGGGGAGATAATATTTCCAGCATCAATCCTGACGATATAGACGAAATTACTGTTCTAAAAGGGGCCACAGCCGCAGCGCTTTATGGTTCCCGGGCCAAAAATGGTGCTATTATTATCACTACCAAATCCGGAAAACGCAAACAGGGCATTGGAATCGATTTCAACAGCAGCGTGACTATGGAAACTCCTTATTACCTCTGGGAACTTCAGGATGAATATGGTCAGGGATACGGAAATCGTCGTCCGGCCAGCGTCCAGGACGCAGCCAATCATGGTCAGAACCACTGGGGTGAACCCTATGATGGAGCACCAACCATCCAGTTTGATGGGGTAACCCGGCCTTATTCATACGTGAAAGACCAGGTTCTCGATGATTTTTATAGCAACGGCCACAGCCTGCACAACAACATTTCATTCTCCGGTGGAGGTAACAATGGAACTTTTCGCGTAGGTTTATCTGATATGAGAAATCAGGGTATTATTTCCAATTCCAATATGAACCGGAATAATATCAGCCTGGGGATCAATCAAAACGTCACCGATAATATCGTCATTTCAGCTCATGCCGATTATATCACTGAGAATGTGAACAACCGATACGTCATCGGAGGTCGATCCAACGCTGCGGCCACGATCCTCTACGTAAACAGCAACATGCCGACCAGTTCACTGTCACCGGGTTATGATGAAAATTTCAACGAGAAAACGCTCGGAACCGATCGCAACGCTACCAATCCTTATTTTGTCGTCAACAGAATGAGCAATGAATCCTCCAAAGACCGGTTTATCACTTCTGTCAACGCCACCTGGAATCTCCTTGATTGGTTGTTTATCAGGGGTAAAGCTGGACAGGATTATTATACTTTCAAGTCCGATAACATCAGACCGGACGGGACCGGCTTCCGTGAAAACGGTCAGGTGGATGAGGTTGGAATGAATTTTTGGGAAAGAAATTTTGAACTCCTGCTTGGGATGGACAAAAAACTCAACTCAGACTTCAATCTGGCGGTTAATCTGGGAGGAAACCTTATGTCACAGTATCGATACACGACCAATATTTCCGGACTTGGATTTGTAATACCTCAGTTGCACGTGGTCAATAACACTTCGAGTAAAAACACAGAAACTGAGGTTTATAACCGACGGATTAATTCCATTTTTGCCACATCTGAATTGGGGTATAAAAACTTCTTATACCTTAATGTTACTGGACGAAATGATTGGTTCTCTACATTAAATCCTAATTCAAACAATTATTTCTATCCATCTGCGGGTTTGAGTTTTGTGTTCTCAGAAGTCCTGAACCTTCCCAAAGGGATCGATTTTGGTAAACTGAGAGTCGCTTACGCTGCTGTGGGTGGTGACACAGATCCATACCGTCTCAATCTGACCTATGGATTGCTTACCTATGCCTATGATGGCAGGTCACTGGGTACCATCAATCAGACCATTGTTCCCAATAGTAATTTACGTCCTTTGAGCGTCAATGAATTTGAAGCGGGTTTTGATATGAGATTTTTCGGAAACCGAATGGGGATCGATATGGCGGTGTACAACAAATTAACCACCAATGATATCGCAACCGAAACGATCACCGGAACCAGTGGATATACAGGTGTTTCGGTCAACGTCGGTGAATTGAGAAACCGGGGAGTAGAATTTCTGGTCAGGGGTACTCCGATACAGAAGGACGGTTTTTCCTGGGACGTGTCAGCCAATATGGCCTACAATAAAAACGTCGTCCTCAAAATATCCGACAACGCCAGCGAACTGGTCTTGTACAACGGAAGGGCATCGATCAAACTAATCGAAGGTATGGAATACGCTCAAATCGTGGGTCGGACCATTCTCCGCAATGAAGATGGCCAGGATATTATCGATGAAACGGGCTTACCCATCGTCCCCAATGATATCGTCAATTTCGGATCTGGGGTGCACAAATGGACAGGTGGTCTGATGAACAGACTCAGTTATAAGGGATTGTCGCTGTCGTTTTTGATCGATGGAAAATTCGGTGCTAAAATTTATTCAGAAACGGCTTATAGCCTTGATCACCGGGGAATGTCACCCGAATCTCTATTGGGTAGAAAAGATGGAGTTGTCCTGCCTGGTGTTTTGGAATCCGGCGCTGTCAATACGATCCATGTGTCAGCCGACAGGGCGGGTAACCGGGCCATCGTGGTTCGACGAAGACAAGCGGTAGATGATTACCTGTACGACGCCAGTTTTATCAAATTGCGAAATATGTCATTGACCTACCAGCTCCCCAGCCGGATTGTTCAAAGCAGTGGATTCCTGAACGGAGCCAGTATTTCGCTCATCGGAAACAACATCCAACTGTTGATGAACCGTGCGAAAAACATCGATCCTGATACGAATTTCACGTCAGGAAATGCACAGGGACGGGAAGATGATCCTTTCCCAGCCACGAGGAGTTTCGGATTAAACTTAAACCTTAAATTTTAAAAAAGTGAAGAAATATATTCAATCGTTACTTTACATGATATGTCTTGGTATATTGACTATCAATGTATCATGTGATAAAAACTTTGAGGAGGTCAATACTGACCCCAATGCAGTTACCTCGGACCGGTTTCATCCTGGTTATTTGTTTACCACGGCACAGATGCAGACAGCATTATCTGGAGAGCACGTTGGAGGGAACATGTACTACTGCGAAGCGTTTGTTCAGCATTTTGCATCGCTGAGCAACGTGGGTATTTTCAACTGGCATGGAGATAAATACGTACTTCACCAGGGGAACAATGATGCGCTCTGGAGGTCTACTTACACTATTGGAAAATTGGTGGAAGAGGTCATCCAGTTGTCAAAAGACAATCCGGATTACAGAAACCTATACAACATGGGCCAGATTTGGAAGGCTTTCGTCTACCACCGATTGACCGATCTGTATGGGGATGCTCCGTATTCTGAAGCAGGATTGGGGTATTATGAAGGAATCTACAAACCCAAATATGATTCTCAGGAAGAGATTTACGATCAGATGCTCAGACAGCTGGATGCTGCAGTAAATGATCTGAATTCTTCAGGGAATAATTTTGCTGAATTTGATATCGCCTACCAGGGTAATATAGACCAATGGAAACGGATGGGCAATTCCCTGATGCTAAGGCTGGCCATGCGTTTGTCAAAAGTGGATCCTGCAAAATCAGAAGAATGGGTCAAAAAAGCATTTGCTAAGGATTTATTACAAAGTAATGACGACAATCTGGCGATAAAAGCAACCGATGCGGATGCTACTGTCGAGCAGCTGAGCAACGGAGCCAGTTTTATGTTTTCCCAATCCGCTACTGGACAAATCAGTGCCACCTTCTTTGATTATCTGAAAGAAAGAAATGATCCAAGGTTGAATTATATTGCTGCAGTATACACAGATCCGTATAACCCTGCTACCAAAAATGATGACCCTGCCATTCAAAAAGGGTTGCCCAATGGTCTGGACAGGTTCACACTGGAGAATGATCCCAGTTTTGATCCCACCCATCCCGCTCAGGAAAACCAATACTCCACGCTCAATCGCGATGTATTCGGTAAACTCGATGGAAACAGAATGCTTCTCACTCACGCTGAAGTGCAGTTTATGCTGGCTGAAGCCGCAGTGAGAGGATGGATTTCAGGTGACGCCGGCACGTATTACGAGAATGGCGTGCGGAGTGATATGAAAAATTTGACAAACTACGAGCAGACCGCGATCATTTCAGATCAACGAATTAATCAATTTCTCGAGGAGGATCCATTTCTGGCCGACGGAAGCCTGGAACAGAAGCTCGAACAAATCAATTCCCAGTATTGGGTAGCGACGTTTTTGAATGGCTACGAGGCTTTTGCCAATTACCGAAGATCTGGTTATCCAGCCCTGGTTCCTGTCAATTATCCGGACAATGAAACGGGAGGACTTCGTCCTGGTCGTTTGATTTATCCAAAAGATGAACCATTGTTGAATGAGGAAAATTACAACACAGCCATTTCCCGCCAGGGACCTGACAATTTTATTACCCATGTATGGTGGGATAAATAGTAGAGATTCGAATTAGGAAAGATTAATAGGAGGTATGGATGAAATGAATCAACACCGAAGAACGATTTTGAAAGCCGGTCTTTTGGTGGGTGTGGGAGGAACATGGTCGGGTCTGAGGACCGCCGTCAATCCTGATACGCGCAAAAAGTTGAAAAAACTGCCGGGAGGTTTCTGGCCTGTCATGATGACCCCTTTTACAGGAGATTTGAAAATTGATTACTCCGGTCTAGAACGTCTGATCAAATGGTACGAAAGAGCCGGGGCTTCAGGATTCTTTGCCAATTGTGCATCCAGTGAAATGTATCAGTTGGATGCAGCAGAACGGCTCGAGCTAACCCGGTTTGTGGTCGAACATACGCGGCTGCCAGTGGTTTCCACCGGAACGTTTTATCCAGGAGCGAGGGAGAATGCCGAGTATATCAAGAAAATATCGGATACCGGGGTAAAAGCTGTCGTTATGATTCCATCGGTTATGGTAGAAGAATCTACTTCGGACGATGAATTATTGAAGGTGTTCGAAAACATCCTCGATATGACGGGCAAAATACCTCTGGGTATTTATGAATGCCCGGGACCTTATCATCGGTTGGTCAATGCCGAATTGTTGAGTAAATTGAATGATTCGGGGCGGTTCCTGTATTTTAAAGACACCTCGTGCAATGCAGAGGCTGTCGATAAAAAAATCGAGAAAACTTCAGGATCCAGAATGAGTATTTATAACGCGTATTCTCCAGATGCTCTGCATTTTATCCAGCAAGGAGGTGCCGGCGTTTCTTGCATCGCCGGCAATTATTATCCGGAATTATTTTCCTATATTTGTCAATATGGACGAAAGGATGTAAATTCCACATCCACAGCGGAAGTAAATCAATTCATTTTGGATGGAGAATCTGTTATTAATCGGAAATATCCGCTTGCTTCTAAGTATTTTATGAATTTACGAGGGCTCGGAGTAAATGTCAATAGTCGGAAAGGGACAGCTCCACTGGACCAGAACGACGAGAAAAAACTGAATTTACTTTGGAACAGCCTTCAGGAATTGGCACAGAAGCACAAAATTAAATTGGCATAATCGATAAAAACTTACATCGTAAAATTAGAAAAATGAGAACAAACCTAAAAAAACCCAAAGATTCCCGGAGAGATTTTCTCAAAACAGCGGCTGTGACCTCTGCCGGATTTATGATAGTACCCAGGCATGTCCTCGGTGGAACGGGATTTACTGCCCCAAGTGACAAACTCAACGTAGCGGGAATTGGAGCTGGCGGGAAAGGTCGTTCTGATTTATCCGGTTTTATGGAAGGTGGTAATGTCAATGTAGTGGCATTGTGCGACGTAGACGAGGTGAAGGCGTCCGGTACCAGGGAGGATTATCCTAAAGCTAAATATTACAAAGATTTCCGGGAAATGCTTGATAAAGAGCGGGACAACATTGACGCCTGTTCTATATCCACTCCGGATCACACGCATGCCGTAGCTACCCTGGCAGCTATGCAGTTGGGGAAACATGTATATACCCAAAAACCACTCACACACGATATTTGGGAAGCGAGGCAGTTGACCAAGGCGGCGAAAAAATATAAAGTGGTGACCCAAATGGGAAATCAGGGAGGATCGGGTGATGGAGTTCGTACGAGCCAGGAAATTACTGAATCGGGCCTGATTGGAGATGTCCATACGGTACATTCGTGGACCAACAGACCGGTTTGGGCACAGGGATTTCCACTACCTCAGGGTGATTTCAAGGTGCCCGAAACCCTTGACTGGAACTTGTGGCTGGGACCAGCTGAATACCAGGATTATAATCCGGTGTTCGTGCCGTGGAGCTGGCGGGCATGGTACCCTTTTGGAACCGGAGCCCTGGGCGATATGGCTTGTCATATTCTGGATCCGGCATTTCGTATTTTGCCGATCAAATACCCTTCGGAGTTTGAATGCAGTATACCCAAAAGCTGGACCGCTGATGGAAAAGAAGTGAAACACCTGGATGGGTTCCCACCTTCGTCGATTATTCACCTGACCTATCCCCGAACCGATGGGAAAGGGGATATCAAGTTGTCCTGGTATGACGGAGGGGTTCTTCCTCCTTTACCTGAAGAGTTGTTACCAGGAGAAATGTTTGGTAACCGCGATGGCGGTATTCTGTTTATCGGAACCAAAGGAAAATTGTTGATGGATTGCTACGGTGCCAATCCCAGATTGCTCCCGACCAAAATGATGGATATGATCAACCTGCCCGAAGAAACTATTCCAAGGGTACCGGAAGGCCATTACCTTCAGTGGGTAAATGCATGTATCGCAGGATACGGTAACAAGCAAACAAGTTCTCCGTTTGAGTTTGCAGGTCCATTTGCTGAAAGTATCCTGATTGGTAATCTTGCGATTCGCAGCTGGTATCTGGAGAATTCTCAGGCCAAAGGCAGAGATGATGTGTATTTGGGGCGTACAAAACTGATGTGGGATTCAGATCAGATGAAGGTAACCAATTTTGATGAAGCCAATCAGTTCGTCCGTCGTACATATCGGGATGGATGGAGTCTGAATGTGTAAGTGTAGTATGATGTAACCACGTCAGATCGAAATTCTGAGGGTGAGATCTGTGGGTGTTTTCCATATGGATTCAGCCCGGAACCAAAGTATCTCCAGAAAGGATACATCGATTATTACGTTAAAAAGAATACTATCTCGTCAACTTCGATGAGATAGTATTTTTTTTTATAGCCCCGGCTACCCACACCTACTGGTACTTCTACAGGATAGTACTCCTATAGTACACTTACTTATATCTCAGAAAAACCTTCGTCCGTCCGGGATTTAACTTTGAAGTTTGGTTATTGATCAGTGCAATTCTATCCTGCATTCGTCATACGATATTGATCAGAAGAAATTCTGTCAGATTTTAAAATAAGATACCTTCGGTACCCATTTGCTGATTGATTCTTTTATTATATTTATGCCAAAATCAAGACCATGCTGAGAAGAAAGTTTATCAAAAATTTTATAGTTGGAGGTTTAATCGTATCCAATGGAAAGGTATTTTCTCAAACTTTCTTTCCAGATAAGGACGAGGTGGTCTTTCGATTCACGGTGGCTTCTGATGGTCATTATGGTCAGCCAAATACTCCTTACGAAGAGTATTTTGACACCATAGTGAAAAAGATAAATTATTATCATTCCATCGTTCCCTCAGAGTTTGTAGTTTTTAATGGAGATATTATCCACGATGATCCACAATTTCTGACCCCTGCCCACCAGGCACTGAGTGGTGTAAAACTGCCATTGTATGCCACCAAAGGGAATCACGATAAGGTCAGTCCCGAGGTGTGGGAAAAGACCTGGGGATTTGGACAAAATCATGGTTTTTCGATCGGGGACCGCGGAAAAAGGGGAATATTTGTGCCCCGATTTGGATTGGTTTGAAAATCAGTTGGATCAGTATAAAGGAGCAGAGGAGGTCTATATTTTCCTGCATATCACGCCCGATAAATGGACCAAACATGGCGTGGATTGCCCGGAATTTCACAAACTGCTTTCAGATCACAAAAATGTAAAAGCCGTGTTCAATGGCCACGATCACGATGAATACGACATCAAAACCAAAGGGCAGATACCCTTCATGTTTGACGGTCATTTTGGTGGAAGTTGGGGAACCGAATACCGCGGATTCCGGGTGGTTGAAAAACTAAAAAACGGAACGTTACGGACGTATCTGATGGATCCCGATAACCAGATATTACTCGACCATATTCAAGATTAAGATGGAAATGGGATTGTGTTCTTATCATTTGTCATTTTCTGCCATTTATAAAAAAAGGTAAGTGGATGCTGGTGTTCGTAGATGTTGATTCGTACACATAGAAAGTTTCGGATCCCGTCTATCTCCACGGGGCTTTAGTTATATTGGGAATTCATCCTTCTCCTTCTACAGAATCTGAACATATCTTTTAATATAAATCTATATATTTATTTGCTACAAAGGAATATATGAAAAGTGAGCGCAGAAAATTCTTGAAAAATACCGGAATGGCCGGAATTACCTTGATGGCCGGGACCCAGTTAGCCGCAAGAACGGTAGGTAATCCAGCTAGTAGTGACACTGAAGCTAAAAGGTTCTCTTCAGGAAAGTTTACTGATTTCCACAATTCGACCATGACCAGAGACTGGCAGCAGGCTCTTCAAATATTGAAACCAAGTCAGCAGGAAATCGATCGGGGACTTGAGTTACACCGGGAATCCGTGGTGTTTGATACTTATGGATTTATGCCAAGAGCCGCTGTCGACGGTCAGGTCATAGCAGACGCGGTCAATGACGGCGCTTCTGAACTGGAACTCAATGACTTGCGCGAGGACCATTCTATGACCAGATTTGTGGATGATGAACGGGAAAGGGGTGAATTTATCAAGGCCTGGAAAGCTTCTGGCGTAACCTGCGTTTTCCAAAATGCAGGCGAAGAAAGCAACTCGGTCAAGGTGCTCCTCAAACGACTGGCCCGGTTTACCTACACCACCGACATGATGCCGGAGGTCGTGGGGAAAGCAATTAACACACAACAAGTGAAAGATGCCAAACAAGCCGGACGACAGGTGATATATTTTACAGGGAATGGCGTTCCTATGCCGCTTGATCTGATCTCTCTGGAAGATGAATTGCGGTATATTAAAATATTTCATCAGTTGGGTATCCGGATGATGCATTTGACGTATAACCGGCGCAATCTGATCGGTGATGGATGCGGTGAAGAAACAGATGCCGGATTGACTGATTTCGGCCGGGAAGTGGTCCGTGAGATGAATAGAGTAGGGGTCTTGATCGACGTAGCCCACTCAGGTTGGCAAACGGGTCTGGATGCTGCTCGTCTATCGGAAAAACCTATGGTGGCTAGCCACACGACCGTGGCAGAATTACATCATCATATCCGTTCCAAGCCCAACAACCTGATCAGGGCTATAGCAGATACGGGCGGTTATATTGGAATCTGCTGTATCCCTCGTTTTTTGGGAAGTTCAGGTGATATCAAATCACTGATGGGGCATATCGATTATGTGGTTCGCAATTTTGGACCCGATTACGTTGGAATAGGAACCGATGTGGCATATTCCTCATCTTTTTCAGGGGAAGAAAATAAAAAAATCCCTCCTTACAGACGAAGCAGGACCAGATGGGAAGCCCTTTGGCCGCCGGATCCGTATAAGACCACCCCGGAGATGAACCAAAGTCTGGCCTGGACCAACTGGCCACTTTTTACGGTGGGACTGGTCCAGTTAGGTTATTCCGATGAAATTATTCAGAAGATTATTGGAGGAAATGCGATGCGCGTCCTCGACCAGGTCGCCATCCCTTGACGCTGGAAACAGTAGTTCCGCGCTAATCCTATTTGACTCTCATGACTGAAAAGAGTGATATCCTATCAAACCCGGATTTGTTTGCCTCCCGGGGTAACCAATTCATTATTTTCTTTTGAAAATAGGATTTGAAGCGTCTCATTTTTCAAGAAAGGACATGACCGTGGGGACAAGCAATGGCGACATGATTATATTGTAATGCGTCGCTCCAGGCAAAATGGCCAGGCGGTTTTGAGACATATTTTCTCCCATCCACCCTGCATCCTTCTGTCCACCTCCCAGAAGTTTATAAAATTCAACCATGTGTTCGGGACGAAACATATCGCTGTCTCCAAAAGCTATCATCACCGGCATTTTCAATTTCTGAACATCATCACTCCAATCGTACGGCTGTGTCATAAACTCACCAATAGCGCCCAATAATCTGGGAAAGTCTTCAGGTTGGGGAGCAATTTCGGCATAGGACTGGTACATAGGCGTCTCCTTCATCATATCGGCCATGGAAGAATTCACCTGAGACTGCTGTGCCTGGATTTCAGGATAAAATCCTTCCGTTGAGTAGCCGGCAGATACCAGAATCAGTTTTTCGACTAATGGGGGATGCTGAACCGCCAGTCGGAAAGCAACGCCACCACCCATGGAGTATCCCATCGCGTCAGTTTTTTCTATATTCAGTTCCTTCAATATGGTCGCCATGTCATCCCCCATGGCGGTCAAATCCAATTTTCGATCGCCCAACGCAGTTCTGCCGTGCCCCTGAAGATCAACCAGAATCAGTTTACGGGATTTGGCATAGGAAGGTAGAACAGGTCGGAACATTTCTATAGAACCGAGACCTCCATGAAGCAACAACAGCGGTTCGCCTTCCCCCTGGATTTCATAATAATAGTTGATACCATTGGATTCAATGTACCCGGAAGTTACCTGGTTTGTTTGTGCGATCAACATAGAAGACAGGCAGAGACTAAACAGTAAGATAAAGTAGAAATGAAGCCCGGCAAAGTGTAAGAAAAGATAAGTTTTCATAATATTTGATTTTTGTAAACGAACTTACCACTGGTAAAGGTGATTTATTCGGAATATTAATGCACCAAGATTGGTACAATGCAAAGTTATTCACAAATATTTGAGCCAGTGAAGTATATTAACGCCAATTCAAAGGGTCTTTTCCGTCAAAATGATTATGAAAGACCAAAACCGAAACATGGTTGACCACAACAGCCCTTAAATGAATCAAATTAATATAGAGTATTGCCACAAAAGTTGAAATCGTTTGAAAGTATGCCTTGGAAAATCCAAATAAAAAGTAGGCAGGAGCCAAAATTCTGCATGAATATTCGTATGTGTTTTGTATTTTCACGTCGTACAATCCATTCACATTAAAAGGAACTATTATGAAACAGATCTTTACACTATTACTTGCATTTTTGACGACTATAACCTTTGGTCAAACAGAGGTATCGGTCGTAGCCTCCAATCTAAAAAGCCCTGTGGGTGTTTCCTCTGGACCTAATGGAGCTCTGTTGATAGCAGAAGCCGGAACAGGTCACGATGATGGTGGTGTAACCATCCTTCATCCCCTTTTGGGTCAGATCAAGGTTTTGGATAGCATGCCTTCCTATTTCGATACTCTCACACAGGAAATTGTGGGACCATATCGTGTTCAAATGCTGGAAGGTTTGATGGCTGCAGTATTTATCAGTTCAGTGAACGGGCCGTTGGCCTCTTCGATTCTGATATACGATGCGGCAGAACTTGAGGATATTGTTTTGTTGGGTGGTACCCTGGGACCCAACGATGCTCTTCACCAGATCAATGTAGGCGAGTTTGTGCTCGGCCAGGGTTATACCCAGAGCAATCCGTTTTCTCTGGTTCATGATGGATGTGATATGTATATCGTGGATGCGGCCGCGAACGCAATCATCAAAAGGACGGGTCTGACAGGAGTTTTGAGTGTTTTTGCAGAGTTTGAAGACGTGGTTAATCCTTCTGGTTTTGGTCCTCCAGTGACAAATGCTGTTCCTACCAGGATCGTCCAGGACACGGCAGGTTTTCTGGTTTCCTCGCTGACAGGATTCCCGTTTGTGCATGGAGTTTCCAACATTTATCACGTGGATTGGGAAGGAAACGTAACGGTCCGCGACTCCGGATACACGTTGGTCACGGATATGACTCTGGATCCGGGAGGTAATGGTTTTTATACTCTTCAATTTGCCAGTTTCAACCAGGACAGTATGCCACCGTTTGTCAACAATAGTTCGATAATAACCCACACCGATGCAGAAGGTAACCGGGATACCGTGGCTTCCGGTTTTGGTGCGAGCCCGGGATTTCTTCTCCATGAAGACGGTTCTTTTTACGTGACGAATATATTTGCCGGAACACTGGCCAAACTGGAACCCACTTCCACCGGTCTGTTGAGACCGGATAATGATATTCTCAAAACAATAAAAGTATTTCCAAATCCCGCTACGGATGGTATCCATCTCAATTATGATCTACCTGCTGCGGGTCAAACACAAATCGAAATATTTAATGTTCTGGGACAAAATGTTTTTAGAAAAGATTTGGGGAAACAATTAGCGGGACCACAAAGTGTCCGTCTGGATTTGCCGGCCATCACCAAAAACGCAGGACAGATGTATTACCTGTTCTTGAAATCCGGTAATACGTTGTATCAAAGTTCGTTCACTACAGTGAAGTAGTAATTGGCAGATGGATATTGGCTGATACCGTGTTGACATTCGACAAGGGGCCACGGCCCCTTGTCTTGACATTTTTGTTCGATTAATAGAGGTGGTTTTTTCAAGGTATAAGATCACGATGGGGCAATCCGTGCAAAAGCACACCGGCCAAAATAATCACTGCTTAGACTTTATGGACAGGCTCTTCGATCATTTGATCGACCCTCCAAGCCCGATCAATACGCTGGTGGCGATGTCCAATTTCTTATCGTCTCCAAGGTAAAAATCGGAGGCTGTCATCTCAGCGCTTTCCATGGCTTCGAACAAAATCCGGTGGCCCGTATCGGTTAACTTGACATAACTGACGCGGGCATCTCGCTCGTGCAATTCCCTCTGGACTATGCCGATCTTCTCCAAAGGAAGAAGTTTTCGGGTGACTGCAGAGGCAGACAGCCCAACCTTCTCTGCCAGATCAATCCGGCGAAGCTTTTGTTCGGGAGCGCCGCTAAGATGGAATAACATCATAAAATCACTAAGGCTTATGCTGTGAAGACTCAAGGTAGCATCAAACTTCCTGGCTGTCACAGCCTGTGTCATGGTCAGATTCAGAAAGAATTTCAACGCTGGTGATATTGTTTTCATAATACTTGAAATATACTTGATATGTAAAGTAATATACAAATATATATCAAGTAAAATTGTTTACAAAGTGCTCCGACAAAAAAGTTAATTTTAACTTCCCCTGGTTCTCATTCACCGGCGCTTCACAACCGGAAATCTTCGTGTAGTCCAAACCCAAATGATCATCGAAATCTCTAGAAACCGGTTCGAAGAAACCAATGAATTATACTCGTGGCGTTTTGGTTTGACCTGCTTATACGGGTTCGTACCAGGGTTAGATGTGTAGAGAAAAATGGTCAATATCAAAGATGACGAATGTAATCCGTCAATTTTTTTTGACGGGATCCATCGTACGCGCGTACGATCAAAGAGGAAACGAAAAAATGCCTTTTTCGGGTGGGCTGGCAGGCATAGCCGGGGCTACGTCGAGGTAGTTTCTGATACAGATAGTGGCCATTTTACTCCGCAGACAGCGGTCAAAATCAAGAGTCATGCGTATATCTCACCAATTTTCCCTTCGGTTCTTCTTTCCAAGATGAAATGCTCTTGAAATATTAAACCCCAGATGGATGTCCCCCTGGAAAAATTGATCTCTGGTTTCTGTGATGAAGCTATTTTCAATCATTGCAACCGCATTGGAAATCATCAGTTGAAAAACGTGACCTCCGGTTTCGACATCCACACTCAAAGCCAATGAATTGACCGGATTGATCGATTCAAGTGGATTAATGGTATAATAGTATTCCGCGTTAATCGCCACATGGTTTGTGATCTTCATCCGGCCGCCAAATCCCAGGGCCAGTATATCATTAGGGTCATCGGGACGTGGAACGGTATTTCTGTGTATGTAGGTGGGTGAAAACTGTAAAGACAGATTGGAATTGAATTTTCGGGCGATCAGAACCTGGGTGGTATAAGCGAGACGGTCGTCAAAATCGGGTTTGGAGCCGGGAGGATAATCTTTCAGCGTTTTCTGGGCGACACTACCCAATAAAGTGATGCTCACAGGAAAAGAATTATTTCCAGTTTTCTGCTGGAACAGTCTGTATTTCGCAAATCCGTCAAAACTTTTATCAAATGAGCTTCGACCAAAACCCAACGTGAACAGGTCAGTGATCGCGTATTCCAGAGCAAACCGGATGTTGGACTCATCGAGACCAAATAATTCATAAAATCCTCCATTGATTCGTCCAAACCGATGGGAAATCAGAAATTCAAGAACGCCTTGCTTACGGGTCTCCACCGAATGACCATTCCCAATCCGGGTGCCTTTGAACGTGGCACTGACGACTTGCGAGGTAGCCTCAGTTTCCTCCTCCAGGATATCGAGCAGGTCCTGGCTGTTAAGGGAACCGGCGCTGATCAGCATCATACATACAAGCACAGATATTGTAAAGTCCAGGTATTTCATATGATATCATTGTTTATAAGGTTCGTGTTCCAAAATACAGGTAACTTCTACTTCCCGGGCGATATTCCGGGAAACGATCGAGGGTATTTTTATCTCAAAATCAGCTACGGTGACCATAAACTTGCCTTCAAACTTCACCAACAAGTCGGAAATATCCAGTTTACCTTCCATCGTAATTGGCTTTGTGATTCCATGAATGGTCAGGTCTCCTTTGACGAGCGCTACGCCATTTTCTCCCGCCATTATATCCTGTAAATTCACGATTGTTCCCTGGAAACTAGCTTTGGGGAATTTGTCGGATTCAATGTAATTCTCGTTGAAATGTTCCTGCATCAGGGCTTTCTCAAATTGAAATGACTTCATCAATAGAGACACCGCCACCGTACCATTTGAAAGATCCACAATGCTCAGCACCTGATTATTGACCGCCTGGATATCCTCTACCGGGGTATGGGAGTAAAATGATATAAAACCATTTCGGGTGATATACCTTTCCTGACCATAGCTTAGCAGAGGCAGAAGCAGAAGGAGTAAAATGATATACGTATTTCGCATTCAAATCAGGTTTGGTCAATGATGACAGCTCTCATAATAATCACATCCATCAGATATCCAGTGCAGACTCCCTTCGCCTCCAGGGGCTGACCTACCTTCAATCCAAGAACGTCTTTATTCTCCACGGGATCCATATTACATATAACGCCTGCCAGGGCATCATCGTGGCCGAGAGTGATGACGCTTAGACCATTTACGGTTTCAATATTCCGGATTATTCCATTGACCTGCACGATTTTATCCAGGTACCTCCGGTTGGCTTGCTGCTCATCCATTTCAAAATCTTCAATTAATTCCAGGGCTGATACATTGTAATCTGCATCAGCTTCATAGATATCTTTATGAGGTTTGTTATACACTCTGGTATAGATATACATGGCCGAAAATGCTGCAATGAGTAGTACAATCAGAGATATTAAAAATGCTTTTTTCATCATTTATGATTAATTATCAGGAGCCCCATCGTCCACCCAACAGCCAATCAGTCTAATCTGGGCGTCAGTCAAACTACCGGTTTTGGGCATCACTCTGGTGGCGGTCAATTGTTTTACCAAAGCTGCCCTGCTTTTGATGACTTCATAGGTTCTGAAATCGGGAATCGGCATACTACCGTCGTGGCACATAATGCATTTGCTGTTGATAATGGGTTGGATATCCGCTACAAAAGATATGTTGGGCTCACATTCCATCATCGGCTCCGGATCGTTCTCCGAATTTTTATCACAGGATAAAATCAATAAGAGGAAGGACAAAAAAACGATGGTTGTGTTCCTGACATTGTTGGGTATTGCGTTCATATGTGTTCATAAATCTGGTTATAGAATAATATCATACGACTCGACACAATCGGCTTTATTCAGCCGGAGCATCTTGGGTATCCAGCGTCAGGACAGGCCAAACGCCAGGTTGTGGAACGCTGACTCCCTTGTTGTCTCCGCGAGATTCATCAGCTCCAAAATAATACAAAGGCCAACCCCGATAAGTCAGTTGTGACCGCCCGTGTACATCTATCACGTTGAAATCGGAAGCTGCCAGGGTACTGGGGATAGCGTCCAGATCCTCCTCATATATAGGCCACGAAGCATCATTGGAAAAATCTTCGTTTGTAAAATTATTCACATCATACCGGTCATTTATGAAGCCGTATAACGTGTTACCCAGCTCATCGGTCAAATACAGGGTCCGACCTTCGCCCTGGACGTACGCACCAGTATCATTGACCACGTATGTATTGCCATCCGCTCCGGTCAATTGTGCGCTTACAAGCATCAGTGAATAGTCCGGTTTGGCTACGTACCAGACATCACTGGCTCCTTCTCCTTCCACATCACCGGGACTGGCATCGTTCGCATAATAATACAAGGGCCATCCTTTGTAGGTGGTTTGTGATTCTCCGTCAGATCTGGTAATAGTTGAAAAGTCACCTGCGTCGAGTCCTTCATCCAAAGTGAGCTCATCCGCATAGAAGATGGGCCAGTTGGCGAGACATCCGCCTTCACAGGTTGAAGTAGACTGAAAATCACGTGAAAAATAGTACAATGTCATTCCTGCCTCATCCGTCAGTACCGAACCCAGCGTAGAATGATCCAAAAGCTGGACAGAGTTTCCTGGTTCTGGTTCGGGGGTTTCGTTGTCATCATCACAACTCACCACCAAAAACAAAGCGAGCATCATCAGTAATAAATCCTTTTTCATAGCATGAATATTTTGTTAAACGAATTCTATCAATCGCTATGATTCTTTCAGAGTAGTTGCGTTCATACGACTAAATGCGAGTGCAATCAGCGTAATTATGGTTTAACCAAACATAGATATATGTGCGATATTTATTAATTTGGTACTGTCTAAGCTAAGGGAAACAATCTTGGAATTTAGGAATTTTTTTGTGAAAGGGAAATATTTCCTATCGAAAGGGAATATTTGGGATTGAAACGTCAACCAATTTTACCATGCGAAAAGATCAGGTTTATTTTTTTACTTTTCTGGGACTGACCGTGATCACGTTTGTGATCGGATATTTTAGTATGCAATCACTTCTGGAATACTCCACGAACCATTTGCTGCGGTCACAAATAGAATCCAGCAAAAGGGAAGCCAATGAGATTTCCAATCTGGTGAAATATCAATTGGAGCATGGTTTGTCCAGAGAGGTCGTTATCGACAATCTGCAGAAAACTCTGGAAGGAACGAGCATGGAAAGTGGTTTTGTCTGCATGTTTGATTGGTCAGGGGTCGAGATATGCCATCCCAATCCGGATAAAGTGGGACAACAGGTGCTTCCGGGACAATCAGTAGTACAACCCCTGGTGTACAACGAATTGGGCGTCAACGACTTTTATGATTTATTGAACAGGGGTGAAGAAGCTGGCGGTATCCGGGATTTCACAGAAGAGGAGCGAAATTCTGAAATTATATATTTGTACCCTGTTGATAATACCGATTGGATCGTGGCAGCGCACGCCAATATAGATCAGATTGAATCGCGTGTGGCCAATATGCGGACGAACTTTTCCCTGGTGTATTCCATTTCGGGGATTCTGATCGTCATCATCTCATTTTTCACCGTCCGTTTTATTGGAGGGCGGTATGAAAAGGAACTTGAGATCCAAAACAAGGATTTGTCCAGTGAATTGCTCCATCTTTCCAAATTAAATCAAGATCTGATCCAGTTTAAAAAAAACCGGATGGAAAGGGAACAGGACGATGTGCGGAATGGGAATGGTCAGTTCAAAAAAAGAATCATCACGCATTACAAGGATGAAATTGTGTCCATAGTAACCAATGAGATAGCCTACATATTCCTGGATCATTCCGGAACGCATATCCGATGCCTGAACGGAGATCAATATTCGAGCAATCAAAGCCTGGCTGAACTGGAACTCGAACTGGATATTAATCAGTTTTTCAGAGCCAACAGGCAATATATCCTCTCGATAAAATCCATCGAAAAGATTTTCATTTTTGGGAACAATCAACTGAAAATCCAGGTTAATCCAACCTCTGATTCCGATATACTTATTAGCAAAAATAGGGTATCCGAATTCAAACAATGGTTAAATTCTTAATGGATTATTCCTGGTGCCATTTTTCCAGAAGCTAATATAATATTATCATTTAAAGAATTTATCTGTCCCCACATTTTGGTAGCTGTAAAAAGGATTCCCCAAAATATGTTCTAAAGATATTCTGAATGATTCACAGATTATCTCAATTTCGGGAAAATATTTTGGGAAAGAGTCACACTTCAAAATTTAACATATCATAATATATTACATGTGTATTGTGATAAACAAATAGATCTCTTTCAGTATAGATGATTGATAAACAATGATATATAAAATTGTCATCCATCCTGAATGGAATAACTTATGTATCGATGATTTTGATCAATCGCAACATGATATTAGGAATATTGATATAGAATTAATCAATATTTGGGATCGTAAAAATTCTATCCTATATTTATTGATCATTGCGACTTTCTCATATTTGTGAATTATCAGTTATTCTTATCGAAGAAAACCTTATAACATATTCATTATCCTATTTATAGTATTAAAACATGTATCATGAAAAAAGCTTTGTCTACTTCATTTCTTCCATTCCAACAGTATGACTCGTGGCCAAAATGGGTCATGCTCCTTCCATTACTACTCGTGCTTGGTTTTGCGGTAAGGGCACAGGATCATACGGTGGAAGGCCTGATCACCGACCATGCCGGTGAACCTTTGATCGGAGTTAACGTACAGGTCCAGAATACTTCCCAGGGCACCTCATCTGATCTTGATGGACACTTTATCCTGAGCAATATTGATGAAAACAGCACGATAGTTGTGTCATACATAGGATATGAAACCCAGGAAGTAGCGGTAGATGGTAGATCAAAGGTAGACGTGGTTTTGGTCTCCGATGCTCAGTTGCTGGACGAAGTCGTTGTGGTGGGATACGGGACCTCTCGTAAAAAGGATCTCACCGGTTCCATCGTCAATGTCAGGGCCGAAGAACTGGAAAAATTTCAACCCTCCAATGTGCAGGAATTATTACGATCATCCGTTCCCGGCCTCAAAGTGGGATATAGCACCAGTGCCAAAAATACGCCTGATTTTGAAATCAGGGGTGATAATACTATCAAATCTGATGACGCTACGGAGATTTCGGCGAATCGCCCTCTTATAGTACTGGATGGAGTCATTTTCAATGGTGACATTGCTGAAATAAACGTACAGGATATCGAGAGTATCGACGTGTTGAAGGACGCCAGTGCGGCTTCTATTTATGGATCCAGGGCATCCAATGGGGTCATCATGGTGACGACCAAAAAAGGCACCACCTCCAAACCCAGAATCAGCGCCAGTGCTAAGCTGGGGGTAGTGGCTGGGGCCAGGAGAATTCACACCTTCCAGGCGGGAGACGAAGTCATGACGTGGCTGACCGATGTCAATGAGTCGATTAACAGTCTCTCGCAGAATCCCTGGTCCAAATACGACGATTACAACAAGCTCGATCCCCAATATCAGGATGACTGGCTAATCGCGAACGGCATCCCGGGATCCACAGACCAGACTGAAATAGCGACCGCCTGGCTGGATGCGTTTGGCTTCGAACAAAATGAAAAAGAAAATTACCTCCAAGGCAGAGAGTTTGACTGGCAGGATTGGTTATTCCAGACCGGCCTAAGACAGGATTATGATCTAAGCGTATCGGGGCGCAATGAAAACATCTCATACTATTGGTCTCTGGGATACGGCAACAGTGAATCAGTCCAGGTCGGGGAACGTTTTTCCACGGTGACATCCCGACTCAATTTTGATATCCGGGCCACCGAATTCCTAAACGTTGGAATAAATGCCAACTTTGCGTATCAGGATGAAGGAGACGAACCGATCGGAAATGGCGATTACCGGACTTCCTCTCCGTACGATGCACCCTGGGAGAATATCGTATTCAATGAAAACATCCCAACGGTCGGTGATTTGCCAAATAAATATCCACGAGAATACCTCAAAACTGCCGGAGCCGGATCCAACCGGGGTAATCCGTTTTTAAATCCCGCGTATTTTACCAGAAAGTTTGATCGTTACCGCATCTTCCCGACAATGTATGCAAAATTGAGTTTGCCCTTTGGTATTCAATTTACTTCCAACCTGACGACCAGACTAGATTTCCGAAACAGACTGGAATATGAAGACAGCGCCAATCCCAATTGGGCTCATGGAGGATATGCCCGTCGCCAGGGAAATAAAACTTTCGAATGGCAATCGGACAATATATTGAATTGGTCCCGGGAGTTTGGTGAACATCGTCTCGATTTTACCGGCCTGGTGAATGCAGAGAAGAATCAAGCCTGGTATACAGATGCCAGCACGTCCAAATTTTCACCAACTCAGAGCCTTGGCTATCATGGTTTGACTTTTGGGTTGGTGCCTCAGACGGGGTCCGGAGACGAAGTAATTACCCGCAATGCACTGATGGGTCGGATCAATTACGGTTTTGGTAACCGGTACAACCTGTCCGTTTCGGTTCGTCGTGATGGCTATTCCAGATTTGGTTCGGAGCAAAAATACGCGACTTTCCCTTCGATCTCCGGTGCATGGACGCTCTCCAATGAAGAATTTTTCGCTGGCGCGCCGTCCTGGATATCGTTTTTGAAACTAAGAGCTAGCTGGGGGGTCAATGGAAATAGTAGTGGCCTTGGTTCCTACGCTGCTTTTGCCACCCTGAGCGACAACAAATATCTCAACTACGATAATGGTTATTTCGTGGCGCCCTATCTGTATATCGACCGCATAGCCAATCCCAATCTCGCCTGGGAGAGAAATCAAGCCTTCAACATAGGTCTGGATTACGGGATAATCGACAGCCGGATCCGGGGGGCGATCGACGTGTACAGTTCGACCACGACCGATATGCTCCTGGACAAGAAATTGCCTATCGTCACCGGATTTGGGAGCATTACTACCAATGTGGGAAGTTTGAAAAATATCGGCTTTGATCTATCTGTACATACCTCCAACATCCAGAAACCCAATTTTGTCTGGAATTCCAACCTGAATTTATCATACAATAACAATCAGATTATTTCCCTGACGGGAGAAAAAATTGAAATGACCGATGAGAATGGAAATACCGTGCTCCGGGAACCGGATGATATTGACAACGGCTGGTTTATTGGTCAAAATAAGGATGTAATTTGGGATTTCGAGTTGGATGGTGTGTATCAAATCGGAGAGGAAGATGAAGCAGCACAATTTGGACTGTATCCTGGCGATTTCAAAATCGTAGACCAGAATTCTGATGGCGTTATCAATTCCGATGATAAGATATTTCAGGGATTGAGAAAGAATCCATGGTATATGACTTTCACCAATAGTTTTCAGATCAAGGATTTTGATATCGGTGTCATTCTACTCTCCAAGCTGGGCTATAAGGGCGGCACGGATTATCCTTTCAACAATCGGCAGGAATACATCAAAAATCATAATTGGTTCAATCTGCCATATTGGACACCCAATAATCCTGTGAACAATGGGGCACGGATCAATTCAATTCGATTGGGGAATGCCAATTATTACGAATCTAAATCTTACCTCCGGGTTCAAAATATATCCGTGGGGTATCAGGTGCCGGCCACCTTGCTAAACCGGCTGAAACTGGGCTCTTCCGTCCGCTTCTCTTTTACCGTAGAAAATGTAGGGGTCTTGTCGGATTGGATCATTGGCGATCCGGAATCAGATCAGGAAATGCCCCGGGTATTCTCATTTAGTATAAACACCACGTTATGAGAATGATATATAACTTGATTGAATGTTTCAGATTAATGTCAAAATTTAAAATTATGAAAAATATATTTAGGAAAACTCATGTCATTGTCGCTTTGCTATTCACCTTGACGTTTGCCTGCAAAGATGAATTTTTGGACGAAAGACCTCTTTCCACTTTGAGCCCGGAGAATACCTTCACCGATGCCACCGGACTGCAAACCGTCCTCGATGCGGCCATGAAAGGAGTTTTCAACCAATGGAATGGAGATGTCAACCAGGTGTTGTTCAATCACAATATGAGCGAGGCTTCAGTGGTGTCTGCCACCGACAAACCGGATGCTTTTGTGGATCTCAGGACCTATGCAACGCCGCAAAACAGCCGGGACAACGATGCGGGCCGAACGCTTTCGTTTTATGCCGAAAATTACAAACAGATCAAAAGCTGTAATTCGGTGATTGATTACATTGATATTCCGGAATGGGAAGGTGGTGAAAACAACCCGGACCGAAACCATCTCCTGGGAAGCGCCTATTTTCTCCGGGCATTTTACTATCTGCAATTGACGATGGATTTTGGGAATGTCGCATTTCCTTTGAACGTCGTATCAGAGGCCCGTCAGGATTTTAAAGTCTTTCATATGCAAGGAATCTGGGATCAGATGATCACGGATCTGGAATGGGCGGTAAAATGGGTGAAACCCAAAAGCCAAATACCGGTGGGCCAGGCCCCGGTGGATGCTGTTAAGATGCTGCTGGCCAAGTTTTATATGTTAAATGAGCGTTTTAGTGACGCAGAAACACTGATGACGGAGGTCATCGACGATCCGGAATCCAGGCTGTTTACTGACGCAGATGTTGACGTTGATATCGTGCGCGTGGGGAACAATCTCAACCCATTTACCGGGGAAGAACTCGACGGGATAGACTGCAATCAACCCGCCGACGCCATCAACCTCCTTCATATGGATGCCAATTCACAAAAAGTCAATAACCCTGAAGGAATCTGGCTGGTAGTCAACGAACCATTCCTGGACGGGAGTCAGGGAAGAGGGGCCTCACAGCGCTCCTGGGGGCCAAATTTTGTCAGCACCAATAAAGGGGTGAAAGCACCGCCAGTAGGAACCGTGACCGGAATGGATATCGCACAGAATGAACGGTCCAAACAAATGCACAAGTGGGGCAGGGGTCAGGGATTTGGCCGGCCTACAAATTATTCCCAATACGAAATCTGGAATTATGACGGTGGAGTGGACCGGCAGGATTACAGACACAAAAGAGGTAATTGGTTTGAAATGGATATGCTCATATACGATAATCCAGACCTGCAGGGAACCGAATGGTACGGAAAACCAGTAAAGTTGTATCACGATAATGTCCTGCTTTGCGAAGATTCTATCAGATGCTTTTATGGGTATCCTCTTTATAAATTCTATGTCATGAATCAAGAGGAAGAGGTAAAAAGGCAAGACGGAGGAAAGCGTGATATTTATATCATGAGAGAAGCGGAGGCCTATCTTATCCGGGCGGAGGCACGGTTCTGGCAAGGAAATTTGCAAGGAGCTGCGGATGATATCAACGTCATACGGGAAAGGGCGAATGCAAAGTATCTTTATACCGTGGCAGACATCCAGGAGGATGGCATAGGAGCTATCCTGGACGAACGCTGCCGTGAGTTATACGGTGAAGAATACCGACACGATGAATTGGTGCGAATTTCTGTAATTCTCGCAAAAACAGGTCAACCATGTTACAACGGGAAGTCGTATTCGTGGGATGGCAAGGATATGGAAAAATCCCTGTCCGCCAATAACTTTTACTACGACAGGCAGATGGAAAGGAACAATTTTTTCAGAGAGAGTGTCAATTGGTCCACCTATCCCACTACGCGTTACACGATCGATCCAAAACATATATTCTGGCCAGTATATGAACCGTACATTATCGGAAATGTGGAAAATGTACTGAATCAGACCACCGGTTATGATGGGTCAGAGAATAATGTAGAACCTTTGGTTCACGTCGTACAACCACCCGGATTGCCCAATATTGACCCGATGGTCGCGATAGGTGAGAGATAATTGGTAATAGCGGGATTATCGTTCGCAAATCGATTTAACTGAGGACAAAATTCTCGATAAACCGTTTTTTTTACCGGTTATTGACAATTATGGACGCTCCTTAAAAAACCTTTGGATCAATTAAAATATATTGTTAAATTTGGTCGGATTGGAAATTAATTCGAAATAAATGGCCTTACCTTAAGTGGATTGAATGGAAAATGAATTTTGAAAATTGGAAAAATGCGTTTACTTTCATTCCCGGAATTTTGGATCAAATTTATTTATCACATAATAATTAGTAATGAAGTTAGGATTTAGATTATTTACAATGGCTGCGTTTGCAATAATGATATTTACTGCACCGGCTATCAGTCAGGACGAAGCCACGCCTGCTTCTCTGTACAATGATGGAGTGGCATCTCTCAAAGCCAAGGAATACAACAAGGCTCTGGAATTAT
>CALEIL010000335.1 GCA_937876435.1 uncultured Bacteroidota bacterium | reverse complement strand
AGGGAGGGTAAAAAGTCCATTGGTCCAAAGACTTTTGGCCGCTGCCTTTTCATCCCGTACGGTAAGATAGCGTTGCACCACGGTCTGATCCGACGTGTACGGAATAATATTTAGAAAGAAAAATGCAACGATGGCCACCCAGGTCACCAGGCGTGACGGATCCCACCCCGCATGAAACATTTTAAATTTGTCCAGTGCGACTCCCTGATTAATGACTTCTGTCAACCCCCCTTCGACATTGGAAATGGCTATCACTATGCAGAAAATCGCACCCCCCAGCAGCACCAGCACCTGAATAACATCCGTCCAGATCACCGCCTCGATTCCGCCCATCACGGTATATATCGTACAAATCACTCCCATGATAGCTATACACAAATAAATGTCAATCCCAGTCACGGAAGCGATAGCGATGGATGGAAGATAGAGTACGATCCCGATTCTGGCCAGTTGCATCAGGATAAAAGTAACGCTGGCCAGCGTCCTGACTTTTACGTTGAACCGGGCTTCCAGATATTCATAGGCCGTGGTAACGTTGAGACGCTTGAAAAAAGGCAGATAAAACCTGATAATAATAGGAACTATAGCCAGGATCATCAAGGATCCGATCGCCAGCGTCCAATCCGTGGCGTAAACTATGGCCGGAATGGCCATAAACGTAATGGCACTCAACTGGGTCCCGTATATACTCAGACCAGCAGCCCACCAGGGAATTCTCCGGCCTGCCACAAAATAATCTTCGGTAGTCGTATTGTTTTTGGAATAATAGTACCCGATGTACAGCATTCCGATCAGGTAAATCAGAAGAAATAACCAATTGCTGATACCAAACTTAATGGTATTGGACAAGGTATACACCTCAGGGGAGCGAACACCTGGCCCCGATTCGCCGTTGATAACCACCCATTGATCACCCCATTTTGTACTGGGCAAGGTCACTCGTGAAGCACCACCCGGCATGGATCCTACCTGTACGTACGATTGGCTCAGAGTATTGAAAGCCCAGATTTCTTCCAAAAAACCGGGATGCGTTGCCGGATCGGAATACCGGGCGGTTTCCTCGTCCAGACCTCCCGGAAAAACGATGTGATTCAAGCCAAGTACCGGGGCCGGAGTGGGGCCGGCAGCGATAGCCCGGGGCAGGGAGGGCAATGTATTCCATGCACCCGTAGCCGGGTCGTATACGTAAGCGTCTTTCAGCAATTCCCGATCTTTCTGGCCGGCATCATTCACGATGGCATCGATCCCACTGAACAGGTAAAACTTTTGATCTTTGGATGCCGTGACAGCCAGTTGCCGGGGCGCTCCCGGCCATGACTCCAATTTTTCCCATTTTAGATCGGACGCCGGTTTCCCCAATTCCAGGGCATAGAAGCTAGAGACCGGGTCGCCATCCGCTGTTTCTATACCGCCCGCGATATATATCGTATTCCCCACCAGGGCTCCACTCATCATCGCCAGCGTTGCCGGGAGCCTTGGATAGGATTTATCAAAAACCACCTGACCATTGCTGTATTCCAGTCCGATGACCATATCAAAATGTTGGCTGGCGTTGCTTCCACCGACCATGATTATCTGATTGTCATAGTTGACCGACACCCCGTATCCAATGGGAAAAGGTAGAGTTTCCGACACCTTTTTCCAATCCGCACTCCCGGGCTCCAGTACATAAATATGGTCGTACCACACTTTCTGACCTCCCTCCCACGGCCGGCCTTCCGGAAAATTAGCCCCTCCCATACTGATCAGCGCTCCACTACTCACCCCGGCAAACATGCCGGCAAATCCTTCCTGATCCGGAATGGAAGGCAATTGACCAACTTGAAGGCTCGATGACTGGGCCTGCAAAAAACCTGTCGCACACCAAAAAAGGAAAACGGAAAGTAGGATTCTAAATTTCATATTGAAGCAGTTATGTATTATAATAAAATAATTTTGTGTACGCATCCTGGTCCGGGTTCTCCAGTGCCGCCTGTGACGTAAATCGATTTATGATCCGGGGTAAAACACAAATTACTGGTGGCAGGGATGCCGGTTGGTATGGAATCTATCAACTTTCCATGTGCGTCTACTACCTGGAGAACTCCCATTCCATAATGAGCTACCCACAATCTTCCTTTGGAGTCGATAGCCAACCCATCGGGTAAATTCGCGGTATGGGGCATTCTCTCACCGTCCAGGGGTAGAGGATTCCGGGGAAGTTTCACAAAAACACGAGGTGGGGAAGCCAACACGCCGTTATCGGCCAGATCCGCAACCAGGATCCGATTGTTAATACTTTCTGCGACGTACAACCGGTGACCATCGGGTGATAAAACGATGCCATTGGGATAATCCAGATCGGAGGCCACTCGTTTTTCTTCTCCTTCCGGGCCTATGTAAAATATCTGGCCTTTATGTCTTACAGAATCGGTGAAATATAACCCCTCCTGCTGGTCCAAAGCCAGATCATTGGGGGATTCAAATGGAAAACCGGCGCACGTCTCCCGGACCTTAAAACCGAGGATCCTTCCACGGGCATCCAATTCCACGATAGCCCGGTCTTGTGTATCACACACCCAATGAAGATTATATTGCGTGATCCGGTGACCGTTTGGGCATTGGATCCGGGCCCATTCGGTCATACTTCCATCGACGTCCAGTTTCATAATGGCCTGACCGGTCAAAGTCGAAAAATACAGATTCCCGTCCACATCCAGCGCGGGACCCTCGGTGTAGAAATCGAGATCGAGTAATTTCGTCCAGGTTGTTTTTATTTTCATTTTTCTTCGAATTCACAATCCTTATGCTATTCCAAATCAGCGGAAATCTTAAAATAACAGTGTCATCTGCGTTCCAAGCACACTTACAC
>CALEIL010000334.1 GCA_937876435.1 uncultured Bacteroidota bacterium | reverse complement strand
TATTTTGATAAGACGAGAAGAGGATTAGTTCTGGAGTCCCAGAGCTTCTGTTCTTGTTGCGGCAAGAACCAACCGCCTTCTTATGTGACCATAAGAAGCAACAGTCCTGGGGCTGCTTCCCGTCGCCGCCGGGCAAGTGCTCATCTACGGCCAGCCCTATCGCAAGCAGCGGCGCGTGTATGTGAACCTGCTCAAGAAGGCGCTGGTGGGCTTGCAGCAGCTCCAGGTCGATCACCTGCTGCTGACCGGCGATCTGGCCCACTGCGGCATGCCCACTGAGTTTCTGGAGGTCAAGGCCGCGCTGGATGTGACCGGCTGGCGCGGGCCTGAGCGCCTCACCGTGATCGCGGGCAACCACGATCGCTTCAACCTCTATGAAGACGTGGCGCATCAGCCCATGGAGGACTTCTTCGACGTGGTGCAGTCACGCGCGCCGCGCGTGCGCGTGCTGCCCGGCGGCGTCGCGCTGTGGGAGCTGGACTCCAACAGCGATCGCGTGGCCGATCGGCACGCCATGGAGCGCTGGCTGCCCAACACCATCGGCCGCATCTACCCCGAGGCCATTGAGGCGCTCGACGCGCAGCGCGAGCGTTCGCAGTCCGCGCAGCAGCAGCCATGCATCGAAGGCGCCGAGCGTCGCGCCGAGCGCGATCGTGCCGCGCCAGATGCGCTCGAGGATCTCGTCACGCGAGACGACGACACCTGCGATCAGGTCGTGGTGACCGCCGAGATACTTCGTGGCGCTGTGCACTACGATGTCCACCCCACCAAACGCATAGCAAACTTCTGCGAATGCTTTCTCCACGTCTTTTTCATTGGTCACATCGCAGGTGCCATAGGCGGAAACATCTCGTCCGAAAGCCTGATTTGCTTCGCTGGCTCTATCCTCCCGGATATCCGTGATAAATACATTGGCTCCTTCTGCGGCTAGTTTCTCTGCGATAGCCTGGCCGATCCCACCTCCTCCACCGGTGATGAATGCAACTTTGCGGGAAAGAGGTTTTTCAGCCGGCATCCGTTGCAGTTTGGCTTCTTCCAGTAACCAGTATTCAATATCAAACGCTTCCTGCCGGGGTAAGGCGGTGTAGGTCGATATGGCCTCAGATCCCCGCATGACATTGATCGCATTGACATAAAACTCTGAAGCAACCCGCGCCGTTTGTTTGTTCTTGGCGAACGTAAACATGCCTACTCCAGGGTAGAGAATGACCACCGGATTGGCATCTCTCATCGCGGGGCTGTTGTATCGTTTATGATTTTCGTAATAATCTGCGTATTCACCGCGATAATCCTCAAACTGATGGCTGATTTTTTCTTTGATCGACTTCAGGTCTTCGAGAGATTCATCGGGTTTCAGATCGAGAACCAGGGGTTGAATTTTGGTTCGCAGGAAGTGGTCCGGACAGGATGTACCCAATGGGGCCAGTTTGTCCAGGTCACGGCTGTTGATAAACTCCAGAACCCGGTCGCTGTCTGTAAAATGTCCGATCATGCCGTTCTCTTCCGAGCACAATCCTCTCAATAATGGCATCAGTTGACTGGCTTTGGCTTTCCGGCTGGACGGATCCAGGGATTCTATTTTCTGTCCACCAAAAACCTGCCTGCCCGCATGGGAGCCATTTTTCTTTACGGCTGCTTCGATGTATTCGGAAGCCTGCTCGATAATTTCGAGGCTATTTACGTAGCATTCATGAGACGTATCTCCCCAGGTGAATAAACCGTGACTGCCCAGGATTAATCCGCGTAAACCCGGGTTGGCCCGGACATAATTTTCCATTTGTACTCCCAGGTCAAATCCTGGTCGTTGCCATGGCAGCCAGCCTATTTTCCCTCCCCACAGTTCTTTGGTGATCTGTTCTCCATCTTTTGCAGCCGCGATAGCGATGACCGCATCCGGGTGAAGGTGGTCAATGTGTTTGAATGAAATAAGACCGTGCAAAGGCGTATCGATCGAAGGAGCCCGGCTATCCAGATCATAAAGGGTGTGATAAAATAAAGCCACCATTTCATCCTCCATTTCGATCCCCTTATACACATTTTTGAGGCTATGGAGTTTGTCCACGTAAAGCCCCGCGATGCCTTTCCTGTTCAATGTCCCCAAATCACCACCGGATCCTTTGATCCACATCACTTCCACGTCTTCTCCTGTGAGGGGATCTTTTTCGATGGTACGACAACTCGTATTGCCACCCCCGTAATTGGTGATGCGGAGGTCGGCACCCAGGAGATTGGACCGGTACAGAAAAAGCTCCACCTGATCGTTTCCCAGCGAGCGGGCTTTTTCATCATCCCATAAGTAGTCTACGTATTGAAATTTACTGTTTTTCATTTGTTTTGTCATAAATTGTATTTCATTTGATTTGGTCATATCCCAGATGGAACTATAAATGTAGTAAAGTAAGTGTGAATATCTTTCATAGGGTTACATATCATAATCAACAACGCTGATATTCTATAAACAGATAAAAAAATGTTACATTTTATAAAACTGGACAATTATTCATCCACACCAAAGTACCAGCAGATTTTCAATTCGATTACACAGGGGATAGAAGATGGCAATATCGAGGCAGGATCCAGACTACCCTCCATACCGGAGATTTGCAGCAATTATGATATCGCCAAGAAGACGGTCGAAAAGGCGTACCGGCTACTCAAGGAAAAAGACATCATCGAAGCGGTCCACGGAAAAGGCCACTACGTAAAGTCGGCCCAGGTCAGACAGCGGCGACGGATTTTCCTGATTTTTAACAAATTGAGCCGGCATAAAAAAATCATTTATGACCAGTTTGTCCGGGAGATGGGGGATGACGTCGCCATCGACTTTTATATATACCACAATGAATTTGCGCTGTTCAGGGAAATGATCACCAATCCCAATCACAGGGTGGTGTATTCCAATTACGTGATTATCCCCCATTTTTTATCCAGCGCGCACAAAGCCAGAGAAATTATCAATGAATTGCCGAAACACAAATTGTTGATACTGGACAAACTGGTAGAGGGGATAGAGGGCAAATACCCGGCAGTGTATCAGAATTTTGAAAAAAACATCTACGAGTCCCTCAACGAATTGCAAACCAGAATAGCTCAATACGACAAGGTCAATCTCATCTTCCCGTACGATACTTACCAGCCCAGGGATATCATCTGGGGCTTCCAGAGATTCTGTGTTGAAAATGGAATGGACCACCAGGTCATCAGTGATATCAGAAAACATGATCTCCAACGAAGGGAGGTTTACATCACGTTGATGGAAGAAGATCTGGTCAGTCTGATCAAAAAAACCAAGCAACTGGACTTTCAGCTTATAAGGGACGTGGGCATCATATCCTATAATGAGAATCCCATCAAAGAAATATTATTGAACGGGATTACGGTGATCTCGACCGATTTTGAAGAAATGGGGCGGGCGGCTGCCCGGCAAATTCTGGAAGGCCGGACCGATCACATCGAAAATCCATTCCGGGTGATAGTCAGGGAATCGTTGTAGGGTTTTCCCGCAGATTTCGCGGATGTCGCAGAGGGTGTAGGGTTTCCCGCAGATCTCACAGATCTCACAGATCTCGCAGAAGGGGAAGGGTTTCCCGCATATTTCGCAGATCCCGCTGATTTCGCAGAAGGGGAAGATCTCCCGCAGATCTCGCCCCGGGATATACTCCATCGCGATGAAGTACTCCCCATCCTCCT
>CALEIL010000333.1 GCA_937876435.1 uncultured Bacteroidota bacterium | reverse complement strand
ATAATTTACCTTCGATAAATTATTGGTCAATGAAGTTTGTAAAGGGAGTATGACCTTACCTCGCCCGACACTCCCAACATCTCCTTCCTCACTTTTCTTTGCAGGAATAGGTGGAACCGATTTACTCGTTTCTTTTCCCTCTGCAGTCTTTTCAGAATAAATGACATAATACCCATTTCCCAACCTCTTGTAGATCAGTCCAATTGGATTCAAAATACGATCCAGGGTTTCATTGAGATCGTCGGAAATATTTACGTCATCCCTCACATGTTTATCGGACAATAATTCCGGATCAAAATTGAAAAAGACCTTAAATTTTTTTTCAATCTGGATCAACACTCTTTCGAGTGAATGATCCGGCTTTTCGTCCTGAGAATAATGGGACGTCGAATAGACTTGAAGTGCCATATCGCCCTGTGCCGATAAAAATTTCGTGCTAAGCAAAAGACACAATACAATATAAAAATTTGTCATATTTTTTGATTTTACACAATTAGTCTTGTTGGATTGTAAACTTGGAGCCGTACACATTGGTCAAAGCCTGAAGAATGATGTTCAAATCATTATTGGGCAAAGTGCCTGAAAATTTACGGTCATAAAGCGTGGAATCCGTGTTCTCCACATGTACCCCGTAATAATCTTCAATGGTTTGAAGCACCTCTTTTAAAGGCGTTTCTCTAAACTTCAGACGCTTCTCCTGCCAGGTGGTATATAGCGATTCATCCACCCGACGGGTAATGACTTCCGGATTTTGCTTTTGCACCTCGGCATAATCTCCGGTATTTTCCAGCATGGCGGATTCACCCTTGTGATCGTTCGCCATCACTTTTACCTTCCCTTCCTGGAGTACGACCTTGGTGGCATCCCGGCGGTCCGTCACGTTGAACCGGGTTCCCAGGACCTCCACACTCAGGTTATTGGTATGCACCACAAATTTTTGTCCGTCGCTTTTTTTACTGACGTTGAAAAAAGCTTCTCCGGTCATCCAGACCTCCCGGTCACCCGCATATGCGACCCAACGGGGAACCGTCAATCGAGAATTTGCATTGAGCACCACCTGGCTCGCATCATCCAACACCAGGGTCATCGTTTCACCAAAATGCGTAGCATAGGTTTTGTACAAAATCCGGTCTTTCCCAAAGAAAGCCCCGCCCATCACCAAAACTATGGCAGCCGCTATCCCCCACCATTTCCTGTGGATGCCCAACCATTTCAGATACCAATCGGACGCCTTCATGTTCACTCCGGATTCTGTCCCCGAATCTATTCTTTCCTTCAATTTTGAAAAAACACGGTTTTTATCGGGAACATATTGAAGATTGGCCCGTTCCCACTCTTCCAGGAATTGGTAGAAAAGTTCTTCATTGTCTTTCTGTTCCAGCCAACGCTCTATCCCGCTGTTTTCCAAAGGGGTCGCCAGTCCGGAGAAATACCTGAATAACAATTCCTTATCTATCTTCGTGTTCATATACTATTGACTGTAAATATGATTGCTGTTAATTTTCGTTCTTGAGTGTAGTGCGTAAAACCCCGAGGGCTTTACTGATATGTGCTTCAACGGTTCGAATGGAAATCCCATGGAAATCGGCTATCTCCCTTAAGGACTTGCCCTCGTACCGGCTCATCAAAAAAACCTTCCTGCACATAGGAGGCAATTGATCGATACAGGATTGAATTTTCTGGTAAAACTGATCGTAAATCATCTGTTCATCGGGCCTCAATGTCTCCGAAACCGCGTCCCAATCCTCAGAAAGCGGGTTGGTTTTTCTGAGTTCCCGACGAATCATGTTCATGGCCCGGTTTCGCACGGCCCGAAACAAATAAGTCCGGAATGAAGTAGTGACCTTGTTGAATTGCTTCTTTTGCCAGAATTCTCTGAATACATCGGCGACCACATCCTCGGCGTATTCTTTGGAATACACATACCGGACTGCATGACTACACATGGGGGCATAATAATGATCAAACAATAAGGTACATCCCAACCATTCATCTTTACGGAATGCTTCTCTCAAAAAAAGTTCATGATCATCCATCCGAATAGCCCGTGTCACATTGACAACTTTTGAATCTTCTTTGTGATCAATGGACAACTTCAAAGACTCATCTTCAACTCCATTTCTATTTTCACCCGGATCTATCGACATTTCTCATAATTTTAATCCTATTGATTCATCCTTTGATAATAAGGAACACAAATCATGTTTAACACGTAGTCACTTTAACATATTTTTTTAAAATAATTTACGAAGACAGGACCTGGACGTGCAAAGCTCCCTTCTGCATATACCCTGGATAGTTGGATTGACCGGCCTATACCCATACGGGTAAGCTTGGCCCAGCTTCCCGTATGGGTTCCAGGTTTCGATGTGCAGTAAAAAATGGTCATTGGCGAAGTGAAAAACGCAGGTATAGCCGTAGCGGCGAGTATTTTTATGAAGTAAGTGGCCATTATTCTCCGTAGAATCCAATCATAACCAAGCGAACTGGGTATAGGTATTTGCATACTCTATTTGAGAGGAGATATGACCAGCAATGGGACGTGACCCATGGGACCAAAAATGTTCCGTTTGAAGATTAATGACTTTGAATCATTGACAGGCCACAAATGTTGGAAAGATCAAAACACCTGAACGGAATCAAAATGAGCTTGAACGAAGCATTGAACAAGTCCGCCAGAAAAGAACGAAACCTGACACGACATCAATTGGGCG
>CALEIL010000332.1 GCA_937876435.1 uncultured Bacteroidota bacterium | reverse complement strand
TTTGAGTCAGGTCAAGGCGCTTCGAATGAGTATAGCCGGGGTTCTATGATTGAGATGCAACGATGAGATGGCTCAAACATCCCGAAGGAAATTACGCAGAGCTGGGGCTCTGCGGTCCCAGGGGTAGGCCTCATCCTCCCGCTTTGCAGTTGGGAGGTAAACTCCGACAAAAATTGTAATTTTTAGTAAACACACTAGGGGGCGTGTTATTCCCAACCAACTGGAACTAATGGAAAATAAATTCCGTTTTTCACTTTACCTGGGATAAATGACCTAATATGGATACCTCAGTTCGGATACAGCCACCACGTACCCTGCGTGAAGTCTATGATGCCTTACCCGAAGGTACTTTGGCCCAATTTGTAGATGGACAACTCGTGATATCACCTGCGCCTACCTACGGTCATCAAAAATTATTAAATTTAATTAACAGGCAGATTGCGGACTACGGGGAACAAAATGATCTGGGCGAGGTGGTTATCGCCCCTTTTGATGTCCATTTGGATAAAGAAAACGTTTTTCAGCCCGATATTATATTCATCAAAAAGGAACAAATCGCTCATATCAAAAACGATGGCTTGCATGGAGCTCCTCTTCTGGTCATCGAACTCCTCTCACCGGGTACCGCCCGATATGACCTTAATCAGAAAAGGATCGCCTATGAGCGAAGCGGGGTGCAGGAATACTGGATCGTGGATCCGGATACCAAAGCGGTGCAGGGTTATTTTTTGGATCATGGCCAATATGGCAGGCCAGTTCATCTGAATGGCACGATTTCTTCCCGGGTCCTGGATCAGGAATTTGAATTTTGATCGTGTTATATTCAATCTCGCCTGAACGTCATGTCGGGCTTGATCGTGTGCAAATAAAAAGGGGAAAAATCCGATCTTTAAAGGGGGAATTACCTGTTAAATAACAAAAAATACGGATATAGTTTTGTCTTTTGGGGTAAAATAACAAAACCATGTCTGCGTGCAAAAAGGTAAAGCAATGGATGACGAAAGAGGTGCAGGTTCCGGTGGAGAAAGCTATTAAAAAGGCGAAAGAACAATGTACCGAAGTCAAGAAAAAAATTGAAGAGAAGGTTCGGAAGCCGGTGGAAAACTGGGTTTCAAAGCAAGAGAAAAAATGCAAAGAAAGAAAATGTAAGTGGTGGTGCGCCTGCTGCAACAAATGGTTTTGTTGGATAGTAACCGTAGTGGTCAAGGTGATCACATGGATCGTCGTGACCATTATCAAGTGGGTAACCTACCTGGTATGTAAAATCGTCATGGTCGTCGTGGACGTCATCGTCAAACTGGTTCTCCGAATTATTAAATTCCTGGTCACGTTTGTCGTCTGTATTTTCACTGATCCGCTGGAAGCCTTGAAATCTATTTGGGAATTTTGGAAAGACCTCCTGGACATTATAGAAGATATATTTGATTTTATCAAAGGCCTGATCTGTGATTTGATCGAACTTTTCAATGACTTTAAAAGGCTCACTTGCGCGTTGACCTCCTCGCTGGGATGGATAGGCATGGTGCTTCTGGGTTTTGTGGATGGTGTGGTGCATACCGTACAGCAATTGATTGGCGCGGTTTGTGATCTACTCTCGGGCGTCAGGGATATCGTATTTGGTATTTTAAATCTGAATTGGTGCCGGATCACGGGAGGGTTGACCAACATAGGTACCGGAATCGGTCATCTGATTGTGGATGTATTGGGCATTTTAGGATGGATTTTTGTAAGTGGTATCGCTCACAACGTGCGCAAAAAGAAGTTGAAAGAGATCATCGATACCGCGCTTTCCGATGCTTTTGGGGATGATGAATCTCGGATAGAGCGAATCAAGGATGAAATGAATTTTTACAGTTGTCCCATGGGCTTGCCCATTCGGCTGGATGCCAGAAGAATGTGTGTCCGTTCCGGTAGATATTTGAGGGAGTTGCATACCAGCGGTCGAATCAATTTGTTCGCGTTGGCTGGCCAGATCAATGATTGCGGAGACAGAGACTGGGCGACGCAAACTGCATCGGTGCTTGGTGAAGTGGTGTACACCGGTACGGATATCCGGGTTTCATATTTTGATCTCAGGCGATTCATTAATGAAGGTCCGGAAGCTGTACCAGAATTTACCGTATACCCCATTCGTCTGGATAGATTTGAAGACACTCTACGGATAGCCCGGACCAAGGGATATCAACTGGGTCTGGAATTCTACTGGGAAGAAATTTTGGATTATCCGATCGATTGGGAGTTTGATCCCGATTTCCAGTATATCCCGATGAATAAAAATGCGCAGGATGAAGTTTTCCGGGCGTTTCCCAGGACCGGTATCAATGATCCGCTTTGCAATATCCCCACGCTGGCGGTCTTCCGATACCTGAATGATGATCCCAGCTTTGGCCTGACCAGTTGGTTCAGACCTCCTCCCTACGTGAATCCCTGTGCGGTACCCCAGGACAATGTCCGGCCGTACCAAAGGAAAAGCGGAGTGACATTTACCGACCGTATCCCCGGATTTATTTTCGGTACGGTCCTGGCGCACGAATTGGGGCATTATCTCGGGCTGTGCCACGATGGACACGATGGACTGGAATATATTATGTATGCCCCTTCACAGGCGGAAAGCAGTGTCACAGGCAATACGTTTTTGGAGTATCTGCTGCTGAGTGGTGGACCATCGTTTACTTCGGATGATGCAAGCGAAACCTGGAGGTGGCTGACGCAGGTCGCGCAGGATTCGTGCTTGTTTCCCAATGAAATCAGGTGATTATGGATTCAATGGTTATTGGCGATGTAGCGGGGTTAAAGCAATTACTCAACTTGAACAATAATGCGATCCACGGATGGGTCGGATTGGAGATTGACGGTCTGAGTGATTTCGAGAATCAAAAATACGAGAGGCTGATCAACGCGAGACTACGGGAATGCGGATGCGAAATGGGAGCCGTGTTTGCTTTTATCGCGCTAGGTGGGATTTTTGCCTGGTGCTATATGAATTCTGGCATTCCTATTTCTACGGTTGCAAAAACAGGATCGATTGTCCTCTTGTGTGCGGCTCTGGCTGGAAAACTTCTCGGTTTAATGGTGTCCAAATGGCGCCTGAGGTGGACGATCCGGAAACTGTTGACCAGGTTGGATGGGTAATGAATGGTTTGAATCATTGTTTCCTTTGTTGATTAAATAGAAAAGAACTCGATCTGGGTAGACGCTTCGCGCGTTTGGGGATGATCCGCGATGCCTCCTTTCCGTTTGGAAGACATCCGATCCTTTCTCCTCGTAGTGTCGTCCATTGGCGAAATCAACTCAGTTACAATCGGGTCAAGTAAAATATAATAAAAGCAGTTGATCGTAAACTTCCGGCCGGGACAAGTGGATATTTGAGATTATATCAAGTGGTGAGATAGGGAGTCCGAGAAGTGGTAAATCGATTTAGAAATCAAATTGTTGGCCCAATACCCGTACGGGTGTGAGTTGGTGTTGGTGTTTGGGTTTGGGTAGCTTTTGCCTGGCGTCCTGCGCATATTCTGATGATGCGGAAATAATTCCTGGGAAGATCGGATTACAAATGCTCTCGGTATATCTTCGCTCTCCGTACGGGTGTGAGTTTGAGTTTGGGTTTGGGTGTGAGTAGCTTTTGCCTGGCGGCCTGCGCATATTCTGATGGTTCGGGATTTGTTCCTGGGAAGGTCGGATTACTAATGCTACTGGATCGTGGATCCGGACACCAAAGCGGTGCAAGGTTATTTTTTGGATCATGGAAAATATGGAGATACGGTCCATCTGACTGCCTCGATTGCGTCCCGGGTCCTGGATCAGGAATTTGAGTTTTGAGGATGTGCCACTAAGCCTCAACCTCAACGTCTCTCAGGCTCTACTATCAGGTTGCGCAGGCTTTCAGATCCCTACGATTGTTTTGGTTTTCGCAGAGCTGGGGCTCTGCGGTCCCAGGGGGGGGCTGAATCAGGAATTTGAATTTTGAGGATGAACCACCTTCGTCCTCAATCCTCAATCAAGAAACCCAAATCCAGCATCCTCAATCCTCAATCAAGAATTTCGCTCTCAATCTCATTTTCGCTTTGTCCCATCGATGTGCCCCAGGTCCCGGCCGGGTTCGATTTCGTCCCGGATCATTTGTTTCAATTCTTTAATTTCGGGAAAACCGCCGTGGTCGGCCCGGTCAAACATCAGACGGTCATCGATCTTTATTTGGAAAATTCCGCCTTCCTCCCCGGGTTTCAATGTGACTGACTCCAGGTCATCTTCGAAGGTGGAAAGAAGTTCCTGCGCCATGTAGGCCGCTCTGAGCAACCACCGGCATTTGGGACAGTATTCGATCGTAATGTTTGGTTTCATTATGTCTTTTTTAATCCTCTGTCATTTTATTGAACCACATAGGAGCATAGGGAACATAGAATAATTATATCTCTATGTGAAGGTGCCTTATTGTGTCTTTGTGGTTCATCAATCACTATTATGGTGGTTTGTGGTTTGTCGTTTGGTTTCCCGTTTGCCAATTCAACATTCAACATTCCAAATTAATCCTACACCCGGTTATAATATTTTTCTTCTGCATCGTATGCCGCCCAGTCGAAGGGATCAAATACCTCCGAAAGATCCAATGAAAATCCTTCCAACACCGATGATTTTACCATATCTCCCCGGACAAAAAGCCGGCTGGGTTGATAATGACAGGATGCATCCAGGGTATATATCAGGAGGGTCTTTTCTGTCGGGCTTACGACCCAGTATTCGCGGACGCCATATGATTCGTATAGGTCGTATTTATCAGTCAGATCTTTCTCGCTGGTAGATGGCGAAAGAATTTCTACAATCAGATCCGGTGCTCCCAGGCAACCCCTATCATCGAGCTTGTCAATATCACATATTACACTAATATCCGGCTCAACCACATTGGTTATGGCTCTGGTAGGATCTTCCAAATCATAAAACCGGACCTCAAAAGGGGCATAATATACTTTACAATCGTTATGATCTAAAAAAATAGAAAATGCTCTAAAAATCTTTCCAGATATTTCCTGGTGATCACGAGCAGGTGCTGCTGCCATTCTATGTAAATAGCCTCGGATCAATTCTACCCTTTCTTTCAACTGCCAGGATAGATAGTCACTGTAAGTGTATCGTTTATTGAAATCGAGTTGTGATAATTCGGTGATCATAGTATGTATCTATTATCGTATAAAAATAGCAATTCCAATTGTAAATTAGTTCCTCCCTAAACCCTCTAAGCCTTCTAAACCTCCTCAACCCTCTCAACCGCATAAAGCTATCAGCCTTCAGCT
>CALEIL010000331.1 GCA_937876435.1 uncultured Bacteroidota bacterium | reverse complement strand
GGGCAAATAATTACGAATTGATTTTGGAGTCAGTGTGATCAATGGACAATGGACAAAGGACAATGAACAGTGGACAGTGGACAATGAACAATGGTCAGTGGTCAGTGGACAGTGGTCAGTGGTCAGTGGTCAGTGGTCAGTGTGTCGGTCCAAGGGGATGTAGATTCTACTCCATTCACCTGCACCATTAAAAATGAACCAATTACAACTCCTTTCTCAACCTTGCTACCGGGATGTTCAGTTGATCCCTGTATTTGGCAATCGTCCGTCGCGCAATTTCGTAGCCTTTGTCCTTCAATGACTTGCGAAGTTTTTCATCGCTCATAGGTCTCCGTTTATCCTCCGCCTCGATGATGTCCGATAATATTTGCTTGACCTCAAGCGTCGAAACTTCCTCCCCTTCGCTATTCTGAATTGACTCAGAGAAAAAGTCCCTTAACTTTTTGGTACCGTATTCGGTTTGCACGTATTTGCTATTGGCCACCCGGCTGATGGTCGATACGTCCAGTCCGGTCATTTCTGCGATATCTTTCAGAATCATTGGTTTCAACAACCGCTGGTCATTGGTCAGAAAATAATCATACTGAAATTGCATGATCGCGTACATCGTCCGGTACATCGTATCCCTTCTCTTGGAAATGGCATCAATAAACCACTTCGCTGAATCGAGTTTTTGCTTTATAAACAGCGCTGCTTCCCGGTCCTTGGATTTGATATTGCCAGCTTTCTTCCGGGTTTTGTACGATTTGAGCATCGCCCGGTACTGATCGCTGATTCTCAGATCCGGCGCATTGCGGGAATTCAGCGACAACTCGAGTTCTCCTGCATTGTTGGTAATGATAAAATCCGGAATGATATACATGGAATCCCTTTTGCGGTCCGGAGCATATCCACTGGCAGGTTTGGGATTGAGTTTCAGAATTTCATCAAACGCATCCTTCAATTCCTCTTCTGAAATATCCAGAGAGGTCAGTAATTTGTTGAAATGCTTCTTGGAGAATTTATCGAAATGCTTCGAGACTATCTCAAAAGCAAGGTCGATATCGGGATTGTTCTTTTCCCGGATCAATTTTTGGGACAACTGGAGCTCCAGGCATTCCTGTAAATTCCGGGCACCGGTTCCAGGCGGGTCAAACTGCTGGATTCTCTTCAACACCCTATTGACGTCCTCCACCGAAGTGATCATGTTTTGTGTAAACATGAGGTCATCCACCAAAGCTGCGGGATCCCGTCTCAAATATCCATCCTGATCGATGCTTCCCAATATCTGTAAGGCTATCGTATAATCCCCGGCGATATCAAACGATAACATGCCCAGTTGTTTTTCCAGGTGATCGTAGTAACTGTTGACCACTTCGATAGGTTTGCGATAATCATCCTCTTCCCCACCGGGGTCCGGGTGGTTATTGTACATAGTAGGATCCTCCTCGGCAAATTCATTGAGGTATTCATCCACCTCAAAATCGGAATCATCCTGATTCTTGTCATCGTAATCCTGATCTTCAAATTCTTTCTCCTCGATCGTGGTAACTCCCTCCTCCAGTGCCGGGTTACTTTCCAGCTCTTCCTTGATTCGTTGCTCCAAAGCCAACGTGGGAATTTGCAGCAATTTCATAAGTTGTATCTGCTGCGGAGACAACTTTTGGGACATTTTTTGGCTAAGGCTCTGCTTTAACATGGGTTGTATAATTTACTGCTGCAATATTATCAAAAATCTCATCATATTACTAATAATCGTAATATTATATTTTCAATTTATTCTGCACTCGCCTTGTACAATACAGTATAAAGTACTTATTTTGTAAAAAATTGTTCAGTCTACTATGGAAGATATAAGAAATGAAGGGACCAAGGGAAGGTTCGTGATGTGGATTATTGTCGCGTTTGTCCTTCTGCTGATATTGTTGATTTCGGTTTATCAAATGAATTTCAGGGGATTACCTTAAGCAATTTTGAATGCTCGATGCAGAATTTTTGCGTGGCATGTTAAGCTGGAGGAGTCCTCTATCAGCGTCCCAATGCAGGATAAAGGATCTTCATCCATTTTTGAATGGGACGCACTGACTGTGTGTCCATAGCGTTGAGCGAATCTATTACCTGGGCGCTCTATTTCCTTTGAAATCTAAATTCCAGTTCACCACTGCGGTCCGATACATGGAAGTGAAACCTGTTTCGGGTTAACCGGGAAATGTACCCATAATACCCAAAGGCATCCTTGTAGACAGGATCGTAGAAATGCATTTCGATGTAAAATTCGTACTGGTTATCGCCTTCCAGATCGCGGCTGCGTTCGGCGACAACATCCCAGTTGCCCTCAAACTCATAATTGATATCATCATCAAAATAATATACCCGGCCATCCGGTAAAAATTCAAACTCATCGTTTCGGTATTCCCGGGTCACCTTTTTGTTGAAAAGGGAGCCGTATTTATCATAAATGACCTTATCGATCACCCATACACCTATCAATTTATCGGCTTTGCGATCCAGCCGGTCGTCAATGGAACAGGAGTTTACCACGAGACCCAGGCCAAGTACGATAACAATATATAATGCTTTCATAGTTCGGGTATTTTGACTAAAAATAAGTCAAATAGGACAGATTTTTGACATAAATCTCCCTTTTAGTTTAGATTTAACATCAGGGTTAAACTAATATTTTAATTACCGGATCGTGTAACAAATATACGTTGCCGGTCGTCCTTAATTCTGGCTTTCGATTATCAAAGCATCTAAGGAATCGAGACATTCAGGCCATCCTGTGCTTATCCCTGATCCTGGCCGTCACGGAGTACTAGCCGGAAAGGATGGGAGACCAATAGGATGTAACACAAACATGAAGCACAATTATAAAATAAATGTAGAGTGGACCGGGAACCAGGGAAACGGCACTCTTAACTACAGGTCTTATAGCAGAAATCACAAACTCGTAGCTGATGGAAAATATGACGTGATCCACGGTTCATCGGATCCTGCATTTTTGGGAGATAAGACAAAATACAACCCGGAGGAACTTTTTTTATCGTCTCTGTCGACGTGTCATATGCTTTGGTATCTGCATCTGTGCGCGGTAAACAATATAATAGTGACCGAATACCTCGATCAAGTCACGGGAATCATAGATGAAACTGCAAATGGAATCGCGAAATTTACAGAGGTCACCCTTCACCCAAAAGTAAAAATCACGGACGCAGGGATGATTGACAAAGCAAATGATTTGCACGGTAAAGCCAATAAAATGTGCTTTATTGCCAACTCTTGCAACTTTAAAATAAATCATATGCCGACAACTACTGCCTTAATGTCAAACAGTTGACGTGTATTGTTAACAAACAATAACCAATTCACAAATCAGGAAAAAACTACAATTCAGAGAAGACATCAACGCATCCTCTGAAAAGGTTTATGACATCATGCTGGGTCTCAGCAATGTTGAAACTTACAATCAATGGACGTCCGAATTCAACCCAACTTCCACATATGAAGGAAATAGGGAGAAAGGGGCTAAAAGCTATTTTTTGGGAACGGACGAAGACGGCAAAAGGGGCGGAATTGTTTCTGAAATTGCTGACATCATTCCGCAGGGGTTTGTATCCATTCGCCATTACGGAATTTTAGACGGCGATAACGAGATTACAGACGGCCCGATGGTGGAAAAATGGAGAGGCGGACTGGAAAATTATACTTTCCGTGAGAACAAGGAGAGGACTTCGGTCATCGTCGACATCGATGTCACGGACGACCATCTCGATTATTTTAATTTGACCTGGCCCAGGGCTGTGAACAGGCTCAAGGACCTGGCGGAAAAATAAATTAACCAGACCCTTTTGATCAAATATCAAAGGGCTGTAGATTATACAAATATAAGAATCATTGGAGTCCATTCCCTACTATTTGGATCACTTCGGATACCAGTTCAGTCACCTAATCTTCTTGAGTTCAATAATTGGCCGGGCAGAATCAGATCGGTGAATAATCTAAAAGTATCAAAATTGGTCAAATTTTGACCAACATTTGGTCAGGGTAGGCGTTCTTTGAATATCTTTAAAAGCCAAGACCAATTCATGCAACCAATTCGACTCTGCTTTTTATTATCTCTACTCACTGCGGTATCATTAAATAGTCAGAATACGACATATCTGAATGGAACCGTCACCGACTCTTTGACCAGGAAACCCATGGAATCCGTGTCCGTTTTTCTGGTGGAAGATGGATCAGGAATCTACACCAATGACGATGGACAATTCCGGATAGGTACCACCATCCCGTGGCCAGTCACGCTCCGGTTTTCGTACGTAGGATACGAAACGGCGACCTTACGGATCGACAATGAAGATCAGGCAAGAGATATCCGGATCGTGATGCAACCCAAAGGAGAACAAATTACCGAGATAGTCGTCCAGGCCAATTCGATGCGGGAACGATTCAACAGTACCAACACCAGTACGGAATCCATCGATGCCAGGGAGGTGCAGGTCCTCCCCGCCTTGTTTGGTGAAGTCGACATCATGAAAATCATTCAACTCAAACCCGGAATATCCTCGGGTTCCGAAGGCAGTTCAAGTTTGTTTGTCCGGGGCGGAGGGGGTGATCAAAATCTCGTGCTTCTGGACGGGGTCAACATATACAATCCGAGCCACCTGTTTGGTTTTTTCAGCACATTCAATAACGATGCGCTCGAGTCTGTCGAGGTGTTCAAAGGCGGGTTTCCGGCTGAATATGGAGGGCGACTTTCCTCCGTGATCGATGTCAGTTCAAAACCAGCGAATAAAAACAAATTAACAGGCACGGGCGGCGTCGGAATCATCAGTTCCAGGCTTACGCTGGAAGGACCCATCGTAAAAGACAAAGTCAATTTTATGATTTCCGGACGACGTACGTATTTCGATCTGTTTACCGAAATGGTGAACAAAGCCAGGGAAGACGATCCCGATTTCACCAATATTCCCAGATATCGCTTTTACGATCTCAATGGAAAGTTGACCGCCAGGCTTTCTCCAAAAGACCAGCTCTCTGTAAGTGGATACATGGGCGCCGATATTTTCGGATTCCAGACGACAGGACTCAACGCTGACTTTGACTGGGGAAACCAGGCCGGTTCGCTCAATTGGAGACACGCCTACTCAGACAGATTATTTTTCACTACATCGGTGTTTTTGACCAATTATGAATACAACATAGCCAACAATGCCGGCGAATTTGATTTCAATCTGGGGTCACGTATTAACAATCTGGGGGCCAGGTGGGATTTGACGTTCAATCCGGCGAACAGCCACTTTTTCAAAGGA
>CALEIL010000330.1 GCA_937876435.1 uncultured Bacteroidota bacterium | reverse complement strand
AACCGCTGCCTGAACCCAGTCTTCTCTGTCCTTTTTCCAGGGACAAATGAATACCGGAAAAAGGCCATCACCAGGGGGAATTATTAAGTTTACACGTAGCTCTGCCTGATGGTCCGGACCAAATCTCATCAATATCGTCCGAAATATAAGCCCGTTCTGACTTCTTTCGTCGAGTAATTCAATTAGTAGATTTTCAGGTGGCGGTGGCAAAGTTCCGGTAATCCAGTGCTGGGCTAATTCCTTCATCTCCACTCGTTTTATTTGCCACTGCTCTATAGTAGTAACCGGAATATTCTCGCCCCCCTCATCGATAATTAAAGGATTGGGCAGGAATGGTAAAGAGGGTAGATCTTCGAAATTTGGCGGAAGCTCACCAGTTCGATCCAACCAATCATTCCATGTAAAGTCATCGGGTGAGACATGGGGAGGTGGGGTGCCTGGCAACTGATCACCAGGAACCGAAGTACGATCCTCCCGGACGGTTTCCTTGATTTGTTCCAGATATTCTCTCCTTCCTGTATCCACCTGACTATACAATTTAGGAGTGAAGTGGCCACCAAAAATAAGCACAGCAACTAATGATAGCTTTTTCAAATTTTGCATTGGATCAATTTTTGAATATAAATATTTGGAGTAATCAAATAATATTACTCAATCTTTGATCAATCTCCACAATCGAGTCTTTACCAGCCTTCATTCTGTTCCATATCATGAGTGATATTTGCATCAATCACAGACTGGGGCAGAGGATAAATTGTATCTCTTTCGGCGATATGCTGACCTCCGTTATGATTATATTTCCGAACTCTTTCAACCAGTTTACCAGTTCTAAGAAGAGACCATCTTCTTTGTTCTTCCATAAGTAGCTCTCTGGATCGTTCATCAAGAATAAAATCAATGTCCACCTCTGCAGCGGAAATTGGACTAGCGTTTGATCTTGCTCTAATGATATTTAAGGTATTTGCCGCATCATCATATCGTTCCAGCAATAATTCAGCTTCTGATTTGATCAAATAGGTTTCAGCAAGGCGAAGATACACCAGGTCAGTATGGCTATAAAATTCATTCATATTATTAGGATCAGTGCCCTGTGCTTTGCGAGAGAAAGGCCAATCGGCTCGCGCCTTATTCTCCTCACTAATATCATTACTCCAATCCATCCACAGTGTGTCTCCATAGGACCAACCTTCTGGTAAGATATCTGCTGGATACGGTGCATTCATTGTTTCATCGCCCAATATAAAATACTTCCTGATAGCATAACCAGAAAACCTGTCATCCTGCGGTTCATATGAATCCATTACCCATTTTGTCAAAGATACCCTACCAAATCCCACTCCACCTCTTTCATATGTGGCCTGTAAGGGTCGAACACCATTTACGGAAATATTGGGATATCTACTAAAGTGAACTCTTCGTATGAGTGCACCTCCTCCACCCGTCACATTAAGGCCGAATTGAAAAACCCATAGGGCTTCGGTGTTTCCTTCCTCCCTGTTGGTATTACCGTCTAAAAACATATCCGTAAATGGTGTGCCTGGATTATTACTGTTAACACCATATCTTTCAAGTACTAACCTATACTCCTGCGTATTTATAACTTTATTGGCCCAGTTCAGGGCATTATTATGATCCTTTAAAGTTAGGTAAATTTCTGCGAGATAATGTTGAACCGCTCCTTTGGAGATCCTCCCACGTATTGCAGGCTCAATTTGAATATATTTCTCTGCAAATAAAAGATCCTCAATGATTTGATTTCTTACCTCTGCAACAGGCGTTCTCTCCCAATCAGTTTTTATAGTTGCTCCACTGGATTGATCCAAATTCAATGGAACATCACCCCATGCATATGTAAGATGCCTGTAAGCCCATGCTCTGATTGCTCTCGCTTCCGCAATGATGTAATTTTTATTATCCTCAATGCTGCGACCATTTCCTATCCAGTCAATATCATGATTATTTTCAGCAGTATTGATTATTGTATTTGCTGAATTAACCACCTTATAAAGCCAGCTAAACACGTCTTCGATATCTTCATCATTTGGATTATTGTGATCCTTCCAATATTCAGCAATCAAGGCAGCACCATATGTCCAATGATTGGTAACCGTATTATCAGTACCGTAAAGAAACAAACCACCTAGCAATTGATGAGATCTCAATCCCTCCTCTTTTTCCCGACGCACGAGTGAATATAATCCATTAATTCCTGCATCAAATCCATCATAAGACGTATAAAGCGTTTCAGCGGTTATCAAATGCGGAGGGTTTTCTTCAAACAAATCACTATCACAAGAAATAAGAAACAATACAATGGATAATATTGTAAAAAATTTATACTTTATATTTTTCATAATGTACGATTTAATTGTTATTGAAAATGACTATAATCCAAAATTGACACCCAATACAAATTCTCGTTGTAAAGGTGCTTGTCTTTGCCCACTTAACTCCGGATCGAGCCCTCTCCATTTGGTAATTGTGTATAAGTTCCTTGCAGTAAAGAATACCCTCAACTGATCAAAAGAAATACTCCTCAGTCGAGAATCTGTAAAATCGTACGACAATGAAATGTCTTTTACTCTTAAAAAATCAGCATTTTCATAAAAATACCCTCGGATTCCTGCCATCCACTCCGCCGTGAGATTATTAGTAACCCAATCGGTATTCTGATTTTCAGGGGTCCACCAATTCTTTTTAATCGTATTCAACCTAACGTCTGCATTAACATAGTCCGACATCAAATCATTGAGTCTTGTGACACCATGAACTCCATGAATAAAGATGTTTAATCTAAAATTTTTAAAGGAAAATGAATTGGACATTCCCCAGAGGAATGTAGGGTCGTTTTGACCGATAATCTGACGATCCTCAGCGGTGAGCTCCCCATCATTATTTACATCCCTCAGCTTGACGAAGCCAGGCTCTGAACCCCATTTCGACGCTTCTTCTGTTTCATGTAACTGCCAAATTCCATCCCATACAAAATCATAATTCACTCGTATAGGCTTACCAATAAACCATTCGTTTCCTACGTCATCTATTTCAGTACCAAATTCATCAAGTTCACCGTACAATGATACAATTTCATTTTTAGTAAATGCCATATTTACAGAGGTGTTCCATTGGAAATTATTCTGAACGACGTTTCTGGAAAGGACAGCTATTTCAAAACCTATGTTCTTTGTTTCTCCTATGTTCTGTACTATTGAAGTAATCCCATGGACAGCTGAAATACTTCTATTAAGTAATAAATCACTGGTATGTGTTTTAAAAAGATTAAAATCGCCAGAAATTCTGTCTTGGAAAACTCCAAAATCTACCCCAATATTTAGAGTCCTGGAGGATTCCCATCCGAGTGTTTCCTGGCCTAGTTTACTCGGAATATACCCCGCTAAAGTCTGTTTTGCAGATACCGTATTACTCTGGATTAACCTTGAAATAGATTCGTAAGCCCCCACAGCTTGATTTCCATTCAAACCATAAGAAACACGGGGCTTGAGCTGACTGAAAATACTCTCAGAAGGAAAAAAATCTTCATTTACCAAATTCCATCCAAAAGCAACTGAAGGAAACACTCCCCATTTATTGTCTGCTCCAAATCCTGAATATCCATCTCTTCTTCCAGTTAATGTCAATAAATAACGACTGTCAAAAGAATAATTCAATCTCAGCATCTGAGAAATCAGAACTGTTTCATCAAATGAGAAACTTGGAGTGACTAATTCAGCTTGTCCCGAAGAATAGAATGAAATAAAATCATGTGGAAAACCCACTGCGTTCAAACCCTGATTGGAGTAATGAAACTTTTCATAACTGTACACGCCCGTGGCAAATATACTGTGCATTCCTACCTCTTTTCTATAGGAGAATATGTTTTCAATAATCGTATTAGTATTTTTTGATCTTGCCGTTTCCGAACTGCCTCTAGCTTCTAATCCCTCTTTGGTGTTTCGTCCTTTATACAGACTTATATCAGTAGATTTAAATCTTATACCTGTATTTATTCGATAGCTTAACCCCTTGACAAATGGGAAATCAACAACAGCGTAATTATTACTTGTT
>CALEIL010000329.1 GCA_937876435.1 uncultured Bacteroidota bacterium | reverse complement strand
ATGAAGAAAAACATGATATGTATTTAGATTTTCGTGCACTAGTGCAAATCAGACGTTAACGCCCGCCATCGCTGATTAATTTCCTGTTGTTAAACACCCTGATAATGCTTTCGTCCATATTGGCTGAAAGGATATCGTCTTCTGAGAAGCTGGTCAGATAGACATGCTGTTCTCCCGTTCTGTTGTAGTCGTAGGTCAGATATATGGTTCCGTCGTCGGTTTGGTGGCCATCAGGGTAAGAAACAGTGGGTCGTTGATCAATTAAGAGTCCATTGGACCAGGTTTGTCCATCATCTTTTGATATAAAAGCCATCAGATGAGACCGCCCAGTGCGGATTGAAATTGGGCCATGTTTGACCAATAACAGATTACCCGAATTCAAACGTCGAATAAAAAATCGGGCACTTGGATGTTCCACGTCCGATTTTTTCATCGCACTCCACGTTTTCCCTCCGTCCGTAGAAAAACTTTCCCCTATCCCTGCTTTGGTCCGGATCCACATCCATAAAGAACCGTCATTTTTCTCCACGATCATGTGTTCGTCAAAGGTTCGGACATCATCAGGAACATGGCAGGAGCCTCTGACATTCCAGGTTTTTCCCTGGTCAGTCGAAACGACGAATTGGGCACTGTTATCTGTCAAAAACCACGTGGAAACCGGCAAAAACCATTCCCCGTTCTTCAAAACGCCTGGTTTGCACATCATCACGCCATCAGCCAATCTTTTGGGTGCCGACCACTTTGGCTTCGCCACATCTCCTTCATCTGTGGTAATGGCCCATACTCCGGCAATGTGACCATCCATTTCAACCTGAATTTTTCGACTGATACCCTGAGCCCAAAAAATCCAAAGTTTCCCATTGGGATCCACCCATACCTCGGGATCAAAAGTTCTCACTGGTCCCCCTCCATCAGGATCTATGACGAGAACTTCCTCCCAGGAATTGCCACCATCTATGCTTGTTGCGACCGCCACATAATTATTATGATCTTCCCCGGGAGTCACACCCGCGTACCATACAGCCCACATCCGCCCATTGGCGGCCACGGCCAGGCTGGATATTCCGGTAAATTTTCGACTATCTGGTGAAAACTTATACGAACTTCCGGGATCTTCAATCAATTGGGGAGGACTTGTAAAATCAACTTTCTCCTGAGAAAAAAGCATACAGTTCAGTGTCATCAAAACGGTAAATAATAAGGTCCCTTTCATGCGAGGCAAGCTTTTTTAATTTTATCTAAAACTCGTTCAATTTGTAATATTATATATGCATCAAAACTACCTAAAGAATTCGCATCTATATCACTTTCGACCAAGATAAAAAATATCCGGGAGTATGAGCACAAGTTGGGAGACTCGCCAGAAGGCGCCTTATATCATCGTGTTTTGCCCCTCTCCAATGAGGGTGATTCACAGAGCACTCATTGAACAAAGATTACGGGCGACTGGCGGCTATTGGAACGGCCGGTAATTTTCCCGGGGAAGCTGGAATGTCCCCCTGGCTATTCTACAGAAATTAATGAACTGACTTCTGAGGATTCAATTGAAATATTGTTAACTTGAAGCCGGTACTGGATATGAGGCGTTCATTGGGAGTTGATGAAATAAAATATCAAACGTATGGTCAAAGGTATAATTTTAATATGGACGCTCTTGATGATGGTGTCTTGCACCAACAAATCCGACCAATTATCCGAAGAAGCATATGCCTCTTTCATGCTTTCGGGGGACAGCATTGCAACAGAAGCCCAAACCGTGTTGATGCAAAACGTGGCCGCCGCTATCCAACAAGGTGGAACGGAATATGCAGTGGAGTTTTGTAATACCCGGGCAATACCGCTTACAGACGGTATCGCTGACCGAATGAACGTGGACATCCAACGATTGAGCGATAAAAACCGAAACCCCGACAATGCCATCCAATCCCCCCTGGATAGTATAGCCTGGCTAAGAATTCAATCCGAAAAGGCGCATTTCATAGAGCAGGATAAAAACGGAGAGGTCTATTACTATAAGCCGATTTCTATTGCCATGCCTACCTGCATCAAATGCCACGGAAGCAAAGCTGACATCTCTGAAAGCACACAAAAAGTCATCGCTCAAAAATACCCGTACGACAAGGCGATCGGTTATGAAATGGGAGATCTAAGGGGAATGTGGAAAATTCATTGGATGGGGAACGATTAACAAGAATCAGTTTCAATTCAAACCCGTAAAGATTAAGAATGCATATTCACCGTACATGGAATTTGAAGATTTCCACCGATTCTGGGACGTTTTGAACCTGCTTGCGCCAAAGCCCGTCTGCATCCGGCAGATTTCGGCTGGTAGGTTGATCGATAAGATGTGCAATAAAAAAGGGTATACATAGCAGAAAATAGTAGGAATAGCCGGAGTTTTGTCGAGTTTATTCGGCGACGTGAGTCTTCATTTTTTTGTGCAGAATTCTGCCAAACCAACCCGCCGTTGCCGACAGGGAAGGCAGGTCTCTCTCCCGTTGGCTAGTGCACGAAAATCTAAATACATATCATG
>CALEIL010000328.1 GCA_937876435.1 uncultured Bacteroidota bacterium | reverse complement strand
TTTTTACCGTATCGAAGAAGCGAAACCGCGTATAGCCTAAGCTACATAAGGCTTTTGATGATGACGATACGGTGAAAAAGAATCCGACATAAGTATTAAGAATTTATGAAATGGAGCACTAGAGGTTCTGATGCTCCTTTTGGTTCGATTTACTCCCTCACTATCATTTCCCTGTTCACGCTTTCCGTCACGATCTGTCCGTCAAATAAATTGACGATGCGGTGTGCGAAGTGGGCGTCGTGATCCGAGTGGGTCACCATGAGTATGGTAGCGCCTTCCTGGTTGAGCTCGGTCAGGAGCTTCATCACTTCGTTTCCGTTTTTGGAATCGAGATTACCGGTGGGTTCATCGGCGAGGATGAGCTTGGGATTGGGGATGACGGCCCGGGCGATGGCCACGCGCTGCTGCTGTCCCCCGGAGAGCTGCTGCGGGAAGTGCTTCGCCCGGTGACCGATCTTCATCCGCTCCAGGGCTTCCATGACCCGTTCCTTTCGTTCGGATTTGGAGACCTTTAGGTAGAGTAGGGGAAGCTCCACATTTTCAAATACGGTGAGCGTATCGATGAGGTTGAAACTCTGAAACACGAAGCCGAGGTTCCCTTTCCGGATTTTCGTGCGCTGACTTTCGGTAAATTTTGCTACTTCGTGTCCTGCGAATACGTAGGATCCCGAGGTCGGTCGGTCCAGCAAGCCCAGGATATTCAGTAACGTAGACTTCCCGCACCCGGATGGCCCCATGATGGCAACGAATTCATTTTCCCGGATGTGGAGACTGACCTTGTTGAGGGCCAGAGTTTCCACTTCTTCGGTCCGAAAGCTTTTGCATAGATCTGTGGTTTTTATCATATCGTATGGTTTTTTTGTCCGGGGCTTTGCCCCGTTTACAGACATTTGGCTCCACCGGAGCTTTTATAATTTTGAAGTTTTTTTTCAATATCTTTCATTACTGCCCACAGCCTCACCTCAACACAATCTTTTCCGCATCCCCGAAATTATCATAACTCGACGTGATCACCCGTTCCCCGTCGTTCAACCCCTCCAGCACTTCGTAGTATTGGGAATTTTGTTTGCCGATCCGGATATTTCTTCTTACCGCCGATTCGCCGGATTCCTCCACTACATAAACGTACTGTCCGCCAGTACTCTGATAGAACCCTCCCCGGGCCAGGAGCAGGGCTTCCTGTGATTCTCCGAGCTGAAGGCGGAGATTGTAATTCTGACCTGCCCGGATGGTTTCCGGCCGACCCTCTGTGAACACCAGTTCGACCTTGAATCGTCCTTCCCGTACCTCAGGGTATACTTTTCGGAGCCTCAATGAAAAATGATTCCCGTTGCGTTCCAGATCGGCGGTTAAGTTTTGACGGACCCGGTCGATATAGTGTTCGTCAATCAGAGCCTCTATCTTGAAATCAGTGAGGATGTTGATCTGGCCGATGCGTTCGCCCTGGTTGATCCGTTGTCCGACTTCAGCATCGAGAAAGCCCAACTGGCCTTCGGCCGGAGCCCGAACATTCATATGATCGATCCGCTGATATACCAGGGTCAGCGTCTGACGCATCCGGGCCAGATCGGTTTCCAGATCCTTGATCATGGTTTCCCTCAGTTCAGCATCTTGTTTCGTTTGCTGCACCAGTATTTCGTACTGTTTTTGAGCCAATCCATAATCCTCTTTTGCAACCACGTATTCCTCTTCGGAGATCAATTCCTCTTCAAACAAAGCCTTCTTCTGTTCATAGTTCCGCTTAAATCGATGCAGGTCATATTCAGATTTTACCAATTCTTTGCGGGCCTGTGTTTCTCTGGCATCAAAATTGAATCGTGTACTCCTCAGATCATTTTCTTTCAGGGCCAGATTACTTTCACTCGCCAGGATCTGTTCGTATAGATTCTGATTCTCCAGTTTTAGGATAATATCCCCTTCAGCGACGGTGGCTCCTTCTTCGATGAGTTTTTCTGTTACCCGGCCTCCTTCATACGCATCCATATATATCGTTGCGATGGGGGCCACCGTACCGTTGATTGTGATATAATCATCAAATTCTCCGTTGGTCACCTCTGCTATGGTCAGTTTATCCCTTTCCGTTCGAAAAACCGACTCTGCTTTGGAGAAAACCAGGGTCCAAACGGTCAGAGCCACGCAGACCGCTATGATAATATACCCAATGTGCTTTTTCTTGAGTCCTCTTCTTTTCTTTATTTGTATGTCCATGTTTTAGTTTATATCAAACACCGGTAATCCTTTGTAAAAATTCAATGTCTTTTCCAGTACCAGGAGTTTGAGCCTGATCTGTAAGTTTTCATTTTGAGCCTTTGCATACATGGATTTTGTCAAATTGAATTCGATGATGCTGACCAATCCTTTTTCATATTTCTTCTGAGCTACTTTAGCCGCCAGTTGGCCTGAAGCTTCGCTTTGCTGGCTTTGAAGGAATTCAGCCTGAGCAGCTTTATAATCCTGTACCAATTTACGGATCAACTTTTCAATCTCCTGTTTTTGTATACTCAATTGGTTGACGGACTGCCTTAGGGCAATCTTTTGCTGGTTGATCCGGGACTTTATCCGCCAGCGATCCACGATGGGTATATTGAGGGTCAAACCATAGTAATAGGAAGCATTGTCCCGGAATTGGTCGCCAAATGGGATAATTTCACCGGCGGAATTGAGGCGGGTTTCATAAAATCCCGTACCGTATCCACCGGAGATACTCAGACCAGGAAGTAAATTTCCGCGGCTAATGGACAATTCTTTTTCGGCAGCCGCCAGCCGCAATTGCCTGGCCCGAATATCTGGTAAGAAGGCCAGCGCGGACTGGAAGACAGAATCCGGATCCTGTTGTCGAACCATATATTCTGGTCGGAAATGAATCTCCATCGGATCGATGGTAAAGTCATCGGTATTTTCCAGATTCATTTCATGGTGAAGTGCCAGTTGTGAAGCTTTGAGATTGTTTTGTGATTGGGTGACCACGAGTTGGTCGGAGATCAGTACGGCTTTAGCCTCGTGTAGGTCTGTTCCAGCTTTTAACCCAAGTTCGATTTGTCTTTCCACAAGGTCGTATTGGGATTGTGAAATAGCGACCTGTTCCTGTGAAATCTTCAATTGTTCGTGGTAAAATAAAACATCGTAGTACGCTGTCATCACCCGGAAGGCCAGCAAGTATTCTTCACGTCGAATATCCTCTTTAGCGGCTTTCAGAAGGAATCGTGAGGCCTCGATGGCGTTGGAGCGCTGGAATCCGCGAAACAAATCCAGGGAGGCGTTGATTGAATAATTATTGGAAAAAAAGTTTGTGTTGGTTATCACATTGGTATTGGGATCCACAGAGCGACCGTATCGAATGTTGTACCCCATACCTCCACCGACGTATGGCAGAAACTCCCGATAAGATTGTTTATAGGTTTCTTCCCGGCTGGCCTCAGACAACTGGAAATCCTCCACCATGAGATTGTGATCCAGGGCATAGGAAATACACGCATCGAGGGACCATGATTCCTGGGCATGTCCTGACTGCGCCATCATTGCTAACATTATACAAGTCTGAATTATTCTAATCATCTCGGTCTGTTATGACAAATAGTATGGCTATTTATATGCCAATATTTCAATCAACTGTATTTCAATTATTTGTGCAGATTTAAAACAAATAACAATGATTCGTATGTAAAATTATTGGACGCAAACTGTCCAATAATTGGACAGTTTTTAAAGCCGATGAATTAAATCCGTAAATTGTACGTTACGATACACCTTGTTTGCTTTTGATTTTTTTGCTACACGATCCAACTGAGGTCAATGAAATAGAAACGTTTTTGAAGATCCGTCCCAAAGGCATATAAATAACTTAGCCATGGCCAATACCTACACCCAATTCTACGTCCAATACGTTTTCGCAGTCCAGAACAGAATAAGTTTGATTCATCATTCCTGGGAAGAAGAATTGTATAAGATTATCACATGGATCGTACAAAATCACAAACACAAAATGATTGCCTATGAAAGACGCCCACATCCTCATCGTAGATGACAATAAAAATGTTCTCACTGCTCTGGAGCTTCTCCTCAAGATGGAATATCGAACGGTCAAAACCATCCGCACACCCAATGAACTGTCCGGGTACGATGCTTTGAAAAACGTCGACATTATTCTGCTGGACATGAATTTTTCAGCGGGAGTAAACACCGGGAATGAGGGTTTATATTGGCTGAAAGAAATCCGGAAACGGGCTCCGGAAATATCGGTGATCATGATGACCGCCTACGGGTCTATAGACCTGGCGGTTCAGGCTCTCAAACAAGGGGCCACCGATTTTACCCTCAAACCCTGGAACAATGAAAAACTCCTGACCACCATCCATTCAGCCTGGCAAATCAGGAAATCCAAAAAAGAAATCGATCATCTGAAAAGGAAAGAATCCAATCTGAAGCAAGTTATTTCACCCGAAAGAAATATCATAGTAGGTAAATCGAACGCATTGCGCCAGGTTCTGAAGCTGACTCAGAAGGTAGCCAGGACCGATGTCAATGTGTTGATCACCGGTGAAAATGGGACGGGGAAGGAACTGATCGCACGGGAATTGCACCGAATGTCACCCCGGAATCAAGAAGTGTTTATCGGAGTAGATATGGGATCCATTTCAGAATCTCTCTTTGAAAGCGAACTGTTCGGGCATGTCAAGGGTGCTTACACCGATGCCAAAACGGATCGTGCCGGGAAATTTGAAACAGCGGACGGAGGCAGTCTCTTCCTGGACGAGATCGGAAACCTGTCTCTGTCGATGCAGGCCAAATTACTTTCGGCTATCCAAAATCGGTCGATAGTACGGGTAGGATCCAATGCGGTCATCCCGGTCGATATTCGGTTGATCAGCGCTACCAATAGCGACCTGCCAAAAATGGTCGCGGAGGGACATTTTCGCGAAGATCTGCTCTATCGGCTCAATACTATTCAAATTAAGGTTCCTCCATTGCGGGATCGGGTAGGGGACATCGGGGAATTGACCGACTTTTTCCTGCAAATGTTTGCTGCTAAATACGGAAAGCCTGACCTGAAGGTTGATCCTGGCGTCTTGCCCAAGCTGGAAGGCTATTCATGGCCGGGTAATATCCGGGAATTGCGGCATACGATCGAACGAGCGGTGATCCTGTGTGAAGAGAATATTCTTCGGAGTCAGGATTTTATGTTGCAAACCAGTGGATCTGACCAGAACAGGGAACTCCCGGATGTTTCTCTGGAAGAAATGGAGGAAATGATGATCCGTCGAACCCTGGATTCCAACGGCGGGAATTATACCGCTGCGGCGCAACAGTTGGGGATCAGCAGGCAAACGCTGTACAACAAAGTTGAAAAAATGAAGAATAAATGAGCGGCAATCATTTTACTTTTCAGTTGGTCTGGCGCATCGGATCGATTGCCATACTTTCTGCTCTGGCTTCCTACCTTTGGTGGCGATTCGAATCTTTTTATTTTTTGATTCCATTCGGGTTTGTCCTGATCCAAATTTATGGTTTGACCCGATATTTGACCACAACGAACCGCAAAATGTCTTTTTTGATTGAATCCATTCGCAACGAGGATTTTTCCGTTCGGTTTGATGAAGATTCTGGTCCGGCCTCACTTCGTGAATTACATACCAGGCTCAATGCTCTCAACCAGCTGGTCCTGGAGCATTTTATCCGGCATGAAGAACAGGAGAAATACCATCGTCTGATCCTGGATCAACTCAATACAGGGGTGCTGATTTATAATCGCCAGGGTCATGTGCGGATCGCTAATCCGGCTGCCAGAAAGTTGTTGAATTGTGACCAGTTGTATCACATTCGCCAGGTCGAACGGTCCGTTCCTGGATTGTACGCGCGTCTGGCGGAGAATCAAGGCAAGGGGCGTAAGTTGATTGAATTTAACACAGAACGGGAAACGATTCAAATCGTCATGGATTTTTCCAGGATCACTTTACGGGATGATGCACTGACCCTGGTGACAATCCAGAACATCCATTCCGAGCTGGACCAGAAAGAAACCGATTCCTGGATCAAATTGATCCGGGTTTTGACGCACGAAATCATGAATACCATCACGCCGATCACCTCCATTTCTGAAACCTTAGTACGTTATTTCCGGACCTCTCCGAACGAGAATATGATCCTCGATCCTGTTGACGAGGATCGGAACCGCAATGCGGTCCGGGGCCTGGAGGTGATCAATGCACAGAGCAATGATCTGATGAGTTTTGTACAATCGTACCGGAATTTTCTCCATATCCCCGAACCTGATAAGACCATAGTCCCGATCCGAGAGTTATTTGAGAAAGTTCACGTACTGGCTGGTCAGGAAGCCGGACTGGTTCCGGATACGGATTCGGCTCCGGGTATTAGATGGCAGGTGTCCGGAGATGATGATCTATCGGTGATATATGCGGATGAAAAACAAATAACCCAAATACTGGTAAACCTGATCAAAAATGCGCTCCAGTCGATGGAAGGTCTGAACAATCCATTGCTTCAAGTGACCTTTGATCTGGATGAGCAGGGGCGTAAATGCATCGACATAGTGGATAATGGTCCCGGCATCGATGCAGAACTACGAGATCAGATCTTTATCCCCTTTTATACGACAAGGGAAAAGGGTACCGGAATCGGTCTGAGCCTGTCCAAAAAAATTATGCAAATGCATGGAGGCCAGCTTGTGTTATTAAAGTCGGAGCCTTTTGTCAGGACAGTCTTTCGGATGGTTTTCTAAGTAGGTGGTCATCCATGGGATTGCATTGGAATCAGACCCAGTAGATCCATATTGTAATGCAAACCGAACGGGATCTCAAGCACCGAACACCTGATAAAATGCTTTTCCCAGTTGATCGGTGATATCAGAACTGACCAGTGAAACCACGCTCCGATCCCGGATAGCCAGATCTCCTGCCAGACCGTGAATATAAACGCCGAGAATTGCGGCGTTCCTGGATCCTAGTCCCTGGGCATACAAGGAGGTCAGGATTCCAGTCAATGTATCACCGCTACCTGCTGTGGCCATCCCGGGATTACCGGTCGAGTTGAAAAATATCATGCCGTCAGGAAAAGATATGGATGTATGCGCGCCTTTGAGAACGATTATGATTTTGTATTTCCTGGATAGTTCAATTTGTCTGTCCAGTTTTTCGGTATCCGTTTCCCATGATCCAAATAATCTTCGAAATTCACCAGGGTGGGGGGTTAATACAGAATGATCGGGGAGTTTTGAGAGCCAATCGGTATGCTGCGCCAGAATATTGAGCGCGTCTGCGTCCAGAATCAGCGGGCAGGTGGTATTTTCAATGACATGAAGTAACGCGTCACATACTCCGTTGCGGTTGTCTATTCCGGAGCCTATGCCGATGGCATCGTAGGGTGATACATCGATTTTGGTGTGAAAATAAAATTCGTGCTGATCGACAGAAACCATAGATTCCGGAACGGATATCTGCATGATGGAATAGCCGATTCGAGGAACGTGACATGTTAATAATCCGACTCCACTCCTCAGACAAGATCTGGCAGCCAGAACAGCGGCACCCATTTTTCCGTAGGATCCGTTGATCAGTAAGGCGTGGCCAAAGGTTCCCTTGTGTGAAAATTTATGGCGATGGAGGTGAATATGATCCTTAATGTAGGATTCATCGATGTAATGACTCGATGAGTCGCATTGGTCCAACGCGGTTTCTGAATGTTGGATATCAACGATCTGCCATTTGCCGACGACTTCTTCCAATTCAGGAAAGAAAAAGGTGTATTTGGGTTGTCCAATAGTCAGGGTGACATCAGCCCGCACCATGGGCCAGTCCTCTTTTATCTGGTCTGGATGCAATCCGGAAGGTATGTCGATACTGATCACCCGACATTCCAAATCGTTGTTGATATGTTCCACCACTTTCTGCCAGAGTCCCTCGACGGGTCGATTGATTCCCGACCCAAATACCGCATCGATTATGATGCCACCCGATTCAAAAACAGGAAGATCTTTTTCGGATTCGATCGACTGCTGGGTCAGATATTTGCGTTTCGGAAGATGATCCCGCATGTATTGGTTTTCCCCGGTGGGGCTACCATAGTCGCAAATATACACGTGAACCTCGACCCCTTCATCGCCCAGTAACCGGGCTAGTCCAATCCCATCTCCACCATTGTTCCCGGAACCTGCAAAGACGTACACTGGAGATAGCGGATCAAACCATGAAAAATGGTGGATGCAATTGTATAACTCATGTACCGCCCGATCCATCAATTCAGTAGCAGGTATTCGCTGATCGATCATGGTTTGTTGATCAACCCATCGCATTTGCTCCTGATTAAGAATCTTCATGATTCTGTGATTTTATTTGGCGTGACAGGTAAAGCTACGGAAGTTTTTCAATCAGAGCCAAGGTGTCTTTCACTCTTTGAGTAAGTACATCCCAGTTCTGATTTGTAATAACATCTTTGGATATCATCTGGGAGCCCATTCCTACTGCCGAAACCCCGGCGTCAAACCATCCCTTGAGATTTGCCTCATCGGTGGAAACACCGCCGGTCGGCATGATTCTGGTCCACGGGCTGGGCCCTTTGATCGCTTTCACGAAGCCGGGTCCATACACGCTCCCCGGGAACAATTTGACAAATTCACATCCCATTTCTTCGGCGGTTCCGATTTCTGTCAGGCTCCCACAACCAGGGACATACAATACCTTTCTGCGATTACAGATCCGGGCTATGTCCTCCCGAAATGATGCACCCACGATAAAATTAGCTCCGAGTTGCATATACATTCCAGCGGTTGGCGCATCGTTGACCGATCCGATTCCCATCACCATATCCGGGATTTCTTTCAGGACAAATTTGTTGAGTTCCGCAAAGACGTCCTGTGCGAAATCTCCCCTGTTCGTAAATTCCATCAACCGGGCACCTCCTTCATAGCACGCTGTCAGGATAGCTTTGCCGGTTTCTACATCAGGATGATAAAAGAGTGGGACCAGGCGCTGCGATATCATGGTTTGAATAACCTCGGTACGTGCAAATTTTGCCATTTTATTTCAGATTCAGTTTTTTGTAAATATTAATAACTCAACGACTTACCCTTCCACTGGCGTCTCCTCCCATCAGTTTTTCCACCTCTGATACGGTCGCCAGATTGGCATCTCCAAAAATAGTGTGCTTGAGTGCAGATGCAGATACAGCAAAATTGAGGGCACTTTGCAGGTCGTTGTCATAATGGATCAAACCGTATATCAGACCACCCATAAAACTATCACCTCCACCCACGCGATCCACGATATGTGTGATGTCAAAATCGGGTCCTTTATACAATTTTTGTCCGTCGTAAAGAACGCCCGACCAGGTATTGTGCGATGCGCTGAGAGAGCCCCGGAGTGTGACGATCACTTTTTTGGTTCTGGGGAAACGTTCCATGAGTTGTTGGCATACGGATATATAGGCATCCGCATCCACGGTATCTCCTTTGGACACATCCACACCTTCCGGATGGATGTCAAAATGTTTTTCTGCGTCTTCTTCATTGCCCAGGATAATGTCGCAACCAGCGACCAGTTCCGGCATTATTTCATGGCTTTTTTTACCGTAGTTCCACAGGTTTTTGCGATAATTGAGATCGGTCGACACCGTGATTCCGAGTTGATTCGCGGCATTGATGGCTTCCAGACATACATCAGCAGCCGATTGTGAAATCGCAGGTGTAATGCCGGTCCAGTGGAACCACTGAGCGTCCTGAAATACCTCCTGCCAGTCGATAGTACCGGGTTGAATTTCCGATATAGCGGAATGTGCCCTGTCGTATACGACCTTGCTACCCCGGGAAACGGCACCCATTTCCAGAAAATATATGCCCAGACGCTCGCCACCCCGGTCAATAAACCGGGTGCCTACATTTTTCTTACGCAATTCTGCGATGGCGCATTCCCCGATATCATTGTTGGGGATCCTGCTGACAAATTCCACCGGAATACCATAATTGGCCAGGGAGACAGCCACGTTGGACTCTCCGCCACCATATATCACATCAAAAGAATTGGCCTGGGAAAACCTTTGGTACCCCGGAGGGCTCAGGCGCAACATTATTTCACCGAATGTTATGACTTTTTTCATGTTTGATCTTGCGAGATTGATTTTGGGTGTAATATTCAAATAAAAAATTTGAATTTAAAACGATAAGATGAAATTCTGTGAAAAATTCGCCCGATCCAGGTATTTGAAAAAAAGTAGCAGGCCTGTCAGGATTTTAAACCCGGACAGGATACTCACTGCTTCCATTGAA
>CALEIL010000327.1 GCA_937876435.1 uncultured Bacteroidota bacterium | reverse complement strand
ACGTGCCTTTGAGCAAACCCTGCCGCCGCAATACCTCGTGAATACCAGGGATGCAACCGTGAAAATTATGGGCCACATCAAACACGACCGCATTGGCGTCGGTCACCTCGATATTGCGCGATAGCATTTTTCCCGGAATGTCGCCATTCTGATGTCGTATGGATTTGATTTCCTCCAGCAATTTCACAGCCTTGCTGGTCCACACCGCCCAATGACCCAGTAAGCCCCCCACGATCCTCTTGCGACGAATCTCGTCGTCCACAGGAAAGGCGTATTCTGTCAGCAAATCAGCAATGATATTGTCGTCATTCCCGGTATACAACGATATCTCCTGCCAGCGGGAAGAATTGATCACCGCTCGTACCACATCAATGGTCTGATACCGATTAAAAGGGGCCATTTTGATCGCCTGAACCGATGGAATATCGGCAAAGTCCTTCCAAAACTCATACGGCAACAGTTGGCCTCCTACGGCTGGCTGAAGATAAAACCCAAATACTGGAAGGATTTCACCAACCCTTTCTACCCGACGGATCAATTCACCGTAGGAATAGTCATTGAGACCACCCATACTCAGCAATCCAAAATCATAGCCCAGGCTGGCTGCCAGTTCTGCCTCGCGAACGGCCTGGTCGGTAGGGCCTACAATCCCTGCCACCATGGCAAATGGTCTTGTCAATCCCGCCTGATCATATTCTTCCCGGGCCAGACGTAGAACCGGTTCATAGAGCTGGACATCGTCGTTGCGAATCTCAAACTGGGTGGAATGGACACCGACCGCCACTCCTCCGGCACCACTGGCTATATAATACCGGGTCAACAATCGCTGCCTTTCCTCGTCCAATTTTCTGTCGGCGGTCAACGCCAGAGGGTGCGCCGGTATCACGGTTCCCCCTCTAATATGCTCTATCATTATTTTATCTCTCATAACCAATCAAAACTTATATCACAATTAAAACTTCCCGGATCGCACTTGAAAATGAGTGGGTTTTCCCAGGGTAGCGCCGTCGTTTTGAACCCATTCGGCGGTCCAATCAATCATCTGAGTCAATGACACAGACGGATATCCAAACATCTGTTGAGCCAGGGCGGCATTGTTGAGAAGGCTCGTGCTGCCTTCTTCGTGACTGAACTGGGGTGACCGGCCCATTCTTCGTCCAAACTCTTCAGCTACCCACCGGATGGAAATGGTTTCCGGACCAGTGACGTTCAGTAATTTCGGCGGATGACTGCAGTGCAGGAGAGAGCGGAGCGCTATCTCATTGGCATCTCCCTGCCAGATCACGTTCATATGACCTACCTGAAGATCGATTGGTTTTCCCTCGTAGACCGCCGTAGCGATCTCGAGCAGGTTGCCGTACCGCATTTCCACGGCATAATTGAGCCGGTAAATGAGCATCGGAATCTCATATTTATGCGAGAAGTGTTCAAAAATTCGCTCCCTGCCGAGACAGGATTGGGCGTATTCACCAAGTGGCTCGGGAGAGGTCAGTTCTGTGGCACCACCGGAATAGACAGGCACAAAAGGATAGATATTTCCCGAAGAAAAAACAATGATTCGGGAATTGCGAAATTTTTCAGCTACCCGTCCGGGTAAATAGGAATTCATTGCCCACGTCAAATGTTCATTGCCGCCTGTTCCAAATTTCTTTCCCACCATATAGATGACATTCTTCACCTCGGGTAAGGATTGCAAATCATCTTCGATCATCAGGTCGGCGGAGATGGTTTCGATCCCCTGATCTTCCAATTGCTCCCTCAGCCCCCCGTCCGAAAAGCGGGACACCCCAATGATCCTTTTGGGATTACTGGACGCCTGAGAGGCCCTTTGGGCTAAAAGCGCAAGACTCGGCCCCATTTTTCCTCCGACACCGAGTATCAGAATATCTCCGTCTATATTACCTAGATCGTGAATCAGCTCATTACTCGGCTGAGACAATCTATCCTCCAGTTCTTCTATACTTTTCATAAAAATATTTTAATAAAATTACCTATTGCCAATCCAAACAAAACGATTAATCCGATGATGCCCAATACATTGGTGCCTGATTTGTTGACCAGTTTCCCCATGACCGCCCGGTCGTTGGCCAGGAGAAAAATACCCAGGCCTATGAAGGGTACGATAAAAATGGTCACTGCCTGCGCGAAAATAATCAGTTGAAGGGGAAGCCCGCCAAAAATAATCGCTACCGCTGCTCCTATGATCATGATCATTGAAATGGATAACCGAACCGGACGGCTGCTCAGATCCCGTCCCAATGAAAGCGCATCCGCAAACAGGGTGCCCCCAATAGTGGCATTACCTACCAGCGATGAAAATGAGGCACCAAATAAGCCAAGCATAAACAGATAGGTTGCCCAGCTTCCGTACACCGGCTCGAGAGCTTTACCCATGTCGGTGGCAGAATTGACTTCGATTCCCTGCGGAAACAAAACGGCACCAGAACTGATCAGGATCATTCCCGAAATGCTACCCAATACCAGAATTCCCACGAAACTTTCCCTGACAACCTGGCTCACCTGCGTTTTCTTCCAGCCTTTTTCCTGAACCAGATACGATTGGTAAAACGCTCCCGCGATCGAAAAACTGGAAGCCACCAACGCGATCATCATAATTAGTGAACCCTCTGGTATCACCGGCTTCAAGCCTTTCAGAACCAAAAGGAGATCGGGTTTGGTGACGATGAGCGTAATCAAAAATGATATCAGCATAATCCCGACCATGATGATCATCACTTTTTCCAGGATTTTATAAAAAGACTTAAAAAATAGGAGTGAAATTCCCATGGCCACTACCGCGACGATCCACGGTGGAGCAGAAGTGCCAAAAGTTTCTGCGAATGCAATTCCTGCGCCCACCGAATTACCCGCCTGAAACGATGCAGTGACAAGAAAAATACCGATCCCGGTGCCCCATGCTGTCCAATTCCCCCATTTTTTCCGAAACGTATCGAGCAGGGATTCGTCTGTAGCCAGACCGATGCGAGCTCCCATACTGGTGAAGCTCAGCATCAGTATAGTGGATAGGACAATGACCCATAACATTTGGTATTGATACTGAGCTCCGAGCTTCGACGTAAGGGTCAGACTTCCCGGCCCAAATACCAGCGCAGCTGTGATAATCCCGGGACCCAGGTAGGCCAGCCATTTACTAAGTTTGCTTGCAGGTTGCGTATTTTGATTCAATTGATAATTTTTATCTAAAGTAGGTTCTTCCTTAATACAAATCAAAGACTAAATTATAAAATTGAGATTGGGTACGTTACCGAAAGATAGTCCTTTTTGATTCAACAACAAATTTTAATCGTCATATTTATCCGGGTCAATCATTTTTGGATTATATTGGTGCATCATGGAATACGACGACTTAATTTCAATTGGTATTGCTTTTGGGCTGGGCCTGCTGGTCGGCATGCAACGCGAAAAGGTCAATCACGAAATGGCAGGCGTACGAACGTTTACCCTGGTTGCGCTCCTCGGATCGATCGTTGGCATCCTGAGCAGGGATTATTCCAATCCATTTCTCCTGCCAGGTGTGGCGCTGGCTATCACAGCTCTGATGGTCGTATCCAACTATATGAAATCCAGGAAAGAAGATAATCCAACCATCGGTCTCACGACCGAAATGTCCCTGCTGTTGATTTTTATCCTGTGCGCGTACCTGGTCGAAGGCAACAAGGTCATCGGGGTTATGGTCGGTGGATCTATTGCGATTTTGCTTTTTGTTAAAGAATCACTGCACGGATTTATAGACCAACTCAAGGACAAAGACCTTACGGCTATCATGACCTTCGCAGGGATCTCGCTCATCATACTCCCCATATTACCTGATCAGGATTTTGGACCGTACTCCGTACTCAACCCCCGGGAAATATGGTGGATGGTGACACTGATCGTCGGGCTTAGTGTATTGGGTTATTTTATTTACAAATGGGTAGGCAAAACCGCCGGGATGATCTCCAATGGGATCCTGGGTGGAATAATCAGCAGTACCGCCACTACGGTCAGTTATGCCCGCCGAACCGCCGAAAATCCTTCGATCAGTAAAATATCGTTTTTTGTGATCGTGGCAGGCATCACCGTTTCTATTATCCGGGTGATCGTCGAAATCGCCATCGTTGTTTCGCAAAAATTATCGGAACTTATTCTGCCTTTTGCGCTATTATTTGGTTTCATGACCATCCTATCGGTTATCGTCTTTTACCTCACAGCGCGAGGCAATCAGGAAGATGAAATGCCCGAACCCAAAAACCCGGCCCAATTTAAAAGCGCGTTGATATTTGGAATCCTGTATACGGTGATTTTACTGGCGGTCGCTTTCTCGGAAGAAAAACTGGGCGATAAGGGTCTTTATCTGGTTTCCATTATCGGGGGGTTCGGAAACAAAGACGCTATCACTCTATCGTTTGCTCAGTCGATCAGGGGTGGGATGGATACCCAATTGGGGTGGCGATTGATCATGGCTGGAGTTCTTTCGAGTTTTGCTTTCAAGGTCGTGTTGGCGGCCGTACTGGGGAGCCGCAAATTAACTCTGTGGATCGGTATCACGATGACAATTTCCATTGCATTTGGACTGCTGTTGATTTTCTTTTGGCCAGATTAACTCTATGCCATTTTTGGCATTCAATCAATTTATGACGGATCAAAATATCCGATTTTTCCTTAAATTACCCGCAGGCATAAATATGAAAGTGGGAATCAGCCATATTACTTCATTCAGGTATAATCCTGAAATACTCCGAAAAATACGTTTCCGGAAGGTTCTGAAGTATAATCAAACAAAAACAAGA
>CALEIL010000326.1 GCA_937876435.1 uncultured Bacteroidota bacterium | reverse complement strand
CGTCAAGAAGGGCGTCAAGAAGGGCGACAGGAAGGGCGTCAAGAAGGGCGACAGGAAGGGCGTCAAGAAGGTCAATTGGAGGAACGAAACCGAAAAAACCACCTGGCGACAGAAAATATGCTTCGCAAAGGATTTGAAGTGGCTATAATCTGTGATATACTCGAGGTCACATCAGAATATGTGGAAAATGTCCGCGCACAATTGAACGACCAAAGCAGCACTGAATAATGGCTTAAATATTCTATGGTCATTATTCTATGGTCATTATATTATGCCTTCATTTCACATTTTTTTTCCTAAACACCATCAAAGTATGATCCCTGTTGGCGGGAAACCAACGATCCAAAAACCGGGAGAGCCCAAACACGCTTTTTTGAAGATTTAATGATAGTGGACTTAGTGGTTCCCCTTCCCTCCGTGTTTTGGAATTGAACAACTTTCGAATAGCGCCCATCACATAGTAGCTCACCTGTATATTCAAATATTCTACGGATTCAAATTGAAAACCATGCTTAGTTACCTGATCCTTATAATATTTCAATGTTCTCCCTACGAAATGATCGTGTAATTTTTTCCTTTTGGATTCAGTATGTTCACAGAGTATTACCACATCCGAGGATACCCTGCACAATTCACCTATGATTTCGTTGACGGTTTTATCATCTATGTTATGTTGCAGTACGGTTGAGGTAAATACCACATCGGAGGAATTATCGGCCACCGGTATATTTTCCCCATTATTATGAATCAGGTCCAGTTTCGCATCTACCTCCCCCCGCAAATTCTTCCCGGCCAATTCCAACATCTCTCCGGAAATATCGACTCCTATGATTGAATTGACTCCGAGATGAGCCAGAAATTTCAAATTCCCTCCCGGTCCACATCCATATTCCAAGACATCTTTCGATTGCCAATCCACTACATCCGAGAGTTTACTTAAGAAGACCTTCCTTTTATAGGTGTAAAAAAGATCGTTGTCTCCGGCTATCACTTCTTCCTCCACGGTTCGCCGGGCAAGTTGCTCAGCTACTTTGGACCAATATTCTTCAACTTTATTTGTTGCCAAATTAATCTATTTATTTAATTCAATCACAATTTGGAATTACGTAGAATCCACCATCATACACAAAAGGTTGCCATCCTGATGGGTAAGTTCCCATAACACAGTTATCACCATCATAGGACATTCCCGTGGGACAGCAATTATTACCATTGGGATAACAATGCGGCTCCACATAAAATTTATTATCATAGATGAATGGTGAATAACCACTAGGAACTGCACCGACATAACAATTCCCGGCAGCATCCTTATATGTTCCGGTTGGGCAATTTCCGTTGTTATCTGGTTCTACATAAAAATGCTTTGATCCATCTGAGGCAGTGTAAATGAATGGATCATAATTAGATGGGTTAAATGAAAAATTAAAACGACAGTTCTGACTATCATATTGGAACCCTGAAGGGCAAATTTGACAACATTTTTTCTCCAGATAAAATTTTCTTGAACCATGATCAATGTATCCATCCCAACCTTGTGGTATTTTTCCTAAAAAACAATTAGCGCCATCATAAGTATATCCAGGAGGACAATCCGTACATGGTATATTACAAACATCATCACAAGCGGGTTCACAAAAATTAATATTTATCATATGTTCAGCGTAAACATAGGCTTGTTGACCACAATTAGTGAAACCATAACTTATACATGCATTATAAACATCATAATAATAACTATACCAAGCCGGTGAATATCTATAAGAATTTAAACATGAAGCTGTACAATCCGAACATGCATCTCTTGTGTTTATACTTGGAAAATTTTTATTAACGAATTCTTTAGAATTATATATGTACATAAAATTGCTATCAACATCATCAGTATTTAACTTATCTAGTTGTAGTATTTCTTCTAGTAATAATAGTGAGAGTTGATGGTTGTTCGAAACAATAAACTCCTTTAACTCCTTGGAATTGAGATTAAGTAAATCTAGCAATTTGCTGTATTCCACTTCATTAGGTTTAACATTAGGGCCTTTTTCATTTTTTAGAAAGGTAATCGAGGCTACATTAAGTAATAATTTCATCTCAACATCCTCTATTTGGTTTAGTGCATTACCGAATTTGCTTAAAAGGTTTAAATTTGAACTACTTAAATATTGATCCGAATACTGAGGTGTTGGTTTTACTGCTAATTCATTTTTTATTTCCATTTCACTGCATGAAAATAAAGTAAATACAATTATTAGGGATGTAGCGATGTAGCGATGTAGCGATGTAGCATAAGCATAAGCATAAGCATAAGCATAAGATTTAAAGATTACAAATTAATTGTAAGGTAATATTTTATTTGGTCAAACTCATAAATTTACAACATTTAACATTTTAGATTGACGCTGCCTTCAATTTATCCGCATACATCTGCCTCAGTTTAGCCACCTTAGGCGTAATTACGATCCGGCAATATCCCTGTGCGGGATTGTTCCGGTAATAATCATGGTGATATTCCTCGGCTTCGTAGAAATCGCCCAGCGGACTGATTTCGGTGACGATCGGATCGTCGTAATAGGGTGCCAGATCCCGCACCACCTTTTCAGCCATTTTTTTCTGTTCCTCATCGTGGTAGTATATCACCGAGCGGTATTGAGTACCCTGATCTGCCCCCTGCCGGTTGAGCGTGGTAGGATCGTGGGTAGTCATAAATATCCTCAAAAGATCTTCATACGAGATCACATCCGGGTCAAAACGGACCTGAATCACCTCGGCATGCCCGGTCGTTCCGGTGCACACTTCCCGGTAGCTTGGTTTTCCTTCTGTATGGCCCCCGGAATATCCAGGAACTACATTGTCCACCCCATTCAGTTCCAGCATAACAGCTTCGGTACACCAAAAGCAGCCCCCGCCCAGGGTGGCTGTTTCCATATTTTGAGTTTCCATATTCGATAATTTTTCGAGTCCATAATACAACGAAACATTTCCGTATTTCTTCTGTCAAACCATTTTGACTGGCTAAAAAATGCGCTCTTCCCGTTTCACCTTCTAACACTTACCCCCCCTTTTCGTTTAGACATTTGATAAGCGAATAATTCCTATCTTAACCGCTCAACTATGAAAACTATTCTATTCCTACAAACGGCCATTTACAAGATCAGTTACTACCTGATCCGTCTCCCTATATATCTATTAAGTATCCTCCCCCTGTCCTGGCTATACGGGATCGGACGCGGAATATCCTGGATACTCTTCAAGGTCTTCCGGTACCGCCGACAGGTGATCGCACAAAACCTGAATATCGTTTTTCCTGAGGCCACACCGCAGCAAAAGACAGAGCTGGAAAACCAATTCATTCACCATTTTGCCGATATGATCGCCGAAATTGTAAAAGCTTTTACCATGCGAAGGGAGGAATTTCAGCGGAGGTTTAACATTCAGCTCAGTGATGAAATGAGGGAAGAATTTCACAATCAACAGGATATATTTATCTGCGGGGCGCACGTCAACAATTGGGAATGGGCCGTGGTGACTGCCGGAGACCAATTACCCGTCCGAACGTTGTCGATATACAAACCACTTTCCAACCGGGCGATGAACCAGATTATTCTCGATCTCCGTGAAAAAGTCAAGACCGTCATGATCCCTATGGGACTGGTTTTGAGGGATATCCTCGCCAAAGACCGGGCCACCTCGGCTTATATTTTTCTGAGCGACCAATCAACACCATTTACGATGACGGCGCATTGGGTAGATTTCTTCGGACTCCGCAGCCCATTTGTACCGGGCATGAGTACTATGGCTGTCCGCTATAACATCCCTATTTACTATTTTTCGATCTATAAAGTCAAAAGAGGATATTACAAAGCGGATTTCTCGCTATTGGTTAAGGAGCCTGCCAATTACAGTCCTGAAAAAATAACGGCCATTTACAGTAAAAAACTGATGGAAAATATATTAAATCAACCGGCGTGTTGGTTATGGACGCATAAAAGATGGAAACGCGTAATACGGTATTGATCTGGTGGTCTGTGACCTGCCTTCTGGTCCTTTGTGTACCCAAGGGACAAAGCCAGTCATTCGCTGCGATCGACACCATTCTTGCCGTGGAGTCCATACTAACTTTAAAAAGGCCGGTTCTTCATTCCTCCTTGATATCCATCAGAGATCTCAACGGGCAATTTCTTCGCGATTCCACCGATTATCGGATTATAGACAGCCTCCAGATCAGATTGATGTCGGATGCCTTGTACGATCGATATTATATCGTCCGCGAAAGGCCCTTGTCCCCCATATTAGCGAATCCAGCCACCTGGATCGATACCCAGTTGGTCAAAAGCGATTATTTGATCAAAAGTCTGCCGTTGGGATTGGAATCGGAATCATCGTTTCCGGCATGGTCGAGTATCACCTACAGCGGTCATTTTGGACGGGGCGTCAATATCGGGAACAACCAAAACACGACGCTCAATTCCAATTTCGATCTGCAGCTGAGGGGGTCTTTGCCACACGGTATCGAGGTGGTGGGAAGCTTGTCCGACAACAGCATCCCGATCCAACCCGAAGGAAACTCCCAACGACTGCAGGAATTTGACAAAGTGTTTATCCAACTCAAAAAGGACAATGCCACTCTGATCGCCGGAGATCACGAAATCCGGAGTCCGGATAACTACTTTATGCGGTACTACAAAAAGACTAAAGGGGTATTCGCCTCATACCAATCCGATATGGAATCAGGATGGAGCCAACGTTCTTCCATCAATTATTCGGTATCCAAAGGTAAATTTAAGCGAACACCCCTTTCCGTAGAGGAAGGAAATCAAGGACCTTACCGGGTGGCTGAAAGTGGCAACAACCTTTTTGTGGTGATTCTGGCCGGAACCGAACGGGTTTATCTAGACGGACAATTGTTGAAACGCGGTGAACTCAATGACTATACCATCGATTATAATCTCGGTGAGATTACGTTCACCCCGCGGATCTACATCAGCGCTACCAGCCGCATCATCGTAGAATATGAATTCGCTGAGCAAAACTACCTGCGAAGTCTGATCGCCGGGCACAGTACCTGGCAAAAAAACAATTGGGAAATGGGTCTGCAACTGTATAGCGAACAGGATGGCAAATCCGCGTATCAAAACAACATACTCACTCCTGAGAACGAGGCCATCCTCGCTGAAGCGGGTGATAATGTGGAGGAACTCACTGGAACTTCTGTAGTGCCCTGGCAGGGGGGATACGAAGAAGGCGTAGTGCTTTATGAAGTGATCGACACCCTGGGATATTCCGGCATTCTCCGCCACGTCAAAGAACCCATCGATGCACCCCTGTATACCGCTTCCTTTAGTTTTGTAGGTTCTGGAAATGGTGATTATGAACAGGCATCCACTTTTACCAATGGGGAAGTTTTTCACTGGGTCCCTCCCAATCCGGACGGGAGTCACAATGGTAGTTATGCCCCTATCACAAGATTGCAGGCTCCTCAGCAACAACAGATGTTTGGATTCAATATCAAAAAATCGTGGGGTGGGAATCTCCAAAACTCGATCTACAGCGAGTGGTCGCTGACCAATGAAGATCTCAATCGTTTTTCAAACACTGATCAGGAAGATAATGCAGGATGGGCCCAAAACAGTGGGTTTACCTGGGGCCTTGATCTGGACACAACCCGGGAACAATCTTTTCGGATAAACGGAAATCTGGAATGGCGGAAATCAACTTTCCGACCCATCGCCAGCTATCGGCCCGTGGAGTTTGACAGAAACTGGAACTATCAGACCGATGCCGCTCCTGTCACCGAGCGCTTCTACCAGTTGGGAGCTCGATACCAGGACAGGAATTTCAATACTGCCTATGGTTATCAGAGTTTTGATGCATTCACGGAATACACGGGAAACAGACACGAGTTTGATCTCCACTGGACACCGGGCAAATGGGATATCCAGCTTTTCGAGTCCCTCACCCATAGCAAAACGACCCAGGTAGCTTCTACATTCTCCCGGCCGACTGCCACCCTGAGATGGAAACCGGGCGAGTCCGGTGATCTGACTTTTTCAACGGGGTATCAGGGCGAATTCAACGAGGTACGGGATCGGCTATCCGATAGCCTGACAGCGGTTTCTATGAAGTGGGATAAAGGGTTCGTCCGGATGGATCTGAAAAACAATCATTCGTTTACGTTATCCAGTAGGTTGGATTACCAACCCGGGACTAATCAATTTTTACGGGCTTTCAGGACCGACGATCTTCAGATGGAAACCGGGATCACGGGAGAGAAAAGCTATATTCGCTGGATCGCCACGGTCAGGCATCTGAACGTAATCCGGCAAGCCGACATAATCCGGGATGACCAGCAGGGCTGGAACATTCTGGGACAAATGCTTTTCTCACAGCGTTGGTTTGATGATGGCTGGAACAACCAGGGTGAAATAGCGCTTTCCAATGGCAAGGAGCCCAGGCGACAATTCCAGTATATCAAGGTTGAAACGGGAAACGGTCAGTACAAATACGTCGATGTCAACCAGGATTCTATCCAGCAACTCAATGAATTTTTTCCCGCCATTTACCCCGACGAACGAAATTATATTCGCGTCAGCAGTTTGGAAAACACCCTGATCTCCACATTCAATTACAACCTGAAGTGGGCCTGGAATATCGACCTGGCTAAATGGACGGATCACAAATTCTGGTCCAGGTGGTCTACCGAGAACAGTTTTCACATAGAAAATAAACAGCAGAGAACGGGCAAAATCCGGTTATGGAATATTCCGGATACGTCGCTGGTTTCTTCGAGGCAAAACGTTTTGTCCAACCTGTATTTTAACCGCAATGGAAAGATTTTCCAGGAACACCTGGGATACTGGGTTCGAAAACAAAAGGACTTCCTCCACACTGGATTTGAGACTTTTGACACCCGTGAATTTTTCACAAAATCGACCATTATTTATTCCGGTCAGGTCAATTCCCTGCTCGATCTCAAATGGCGGCTTGTAGATCAGTCCGCTACTGCTTTTGTTGAAAGAAATTTCAGTCTGCAATTTCTCGAAGCGAGCCATAAGCTAAGGTGGATGCTCAATCAGACCATGCAATTGGAATATGAAACGGGGTTGATTCGAGGTTCAGACGAGGATCGGGATCATACTTCCTCCATCTGGAACAACCAACTTTCGTGGCAATTCAGACCCAACCTCAAATGGTCTACCCGGACTTCGGTAGACTATTCCAACGTCCGGTTTAAGTCCGCGGAGCAAAACCTGTCGTTGGAGCAGGTCATGTTGGGTGGACTCCGTCCCGGGAACAATCTGTTGTGGGAAACCAATGTTCAGCGCAGGCTGCCCAACAACCTGGTAATCTCCCTGCGCTATCACGGTCGAAAAAACGGAGATGCTTCCGTCGTGCATTCCGGATCGATTCAAGCCAACCTGCTTTTTTAACGCTGGGAAAATTGGAACACTGGGTTGAATGAAAATTGTATATTTGGAGTTGAACAACAACTATGATGCATGAACAATGAGATATCGACCATCATGACGACCAAATTGGTCACCCTGAGTCCGGAAGACACCGTGTCGGATGCTCGCAATATTTTCAAATCGAACAACTTTCACCATATCCCTATATGCAAAGACTGTATTTTAGTAGGTGTGGTAACTACTTTCGACCTCCTGAGATTGCACAAAACGCACGAGGATACGGACCTGATCCCGCTCAAAGAGGTGATGACCACCAAATTGGCGGTACTCAATCCTACGGACAAGATCGGCGCAGCTTCTGTTGTCTTGCTTCAAAATCGTTTTCATTCCGTTCCCGTCGTGGATGAAGACCGAAAACTCGTCGGCATGTTAACTACCTTTGATCTGTTGAAATATCAATACAATGAAGCTTATCCAGGCGATGATTTTCCCTTCTGAATAGAACCCCTCCAGGGCGTTTTGGATCTGAATACGCTACGGCTGCGTCGCAGGTTTACCTGTGAAATGCTTCAGGGATGAAACTTACTGAACATGGGAAGCCGAAGCCGACCCATACTACTGGAAAATCCTCCTTCCCAACCATAGTGCTCCTATTCCTCCTTATGAAAAATACATTTCATCGTCGATCATTCATAATCTCACACAGACTGACATCGTTCATTCAACATTTACAAAGCCGGGCTTCCGACGCAGGAGCCGTACTCACAACGCCACTTCATTTCACCACTGCCCGTTCTATATTAATTATTACTCATCAATTTTGAAAAAGGGTCTTCTTCCCGACCGAAGTCCTTGTACGAATTCCCCGATTTCACGCCCTTGATTTCAGTCAACCGGCCCACTTCATTGTAGTGATGGGTGGCAATGCGGGCACCACTCTCCAGCGTAACCCAGTTTTCCCAGGTGGATTTCGCACCAGGGGTGGGTATGACCGATACGTACATTTCCCAGGCTGTCGGTTGGAAATTTTCATCGAAATGCCAGATATAGGAATCTCCGGGCGTCACTCCCCCCGTAGTATATTCTACCTTGAGAAGGGTGTCCCCATCGCGTTGTACCAGTGAACGTTGGGTACCCTCATCGTAGAGTTTGGCCGGTGCATTGAGCCAGAAGGCATCATTGATATGTGCTCCCCACGCTCTTTGGATCAACGAATCCCTGAGTTTCCCTTCCACGATGCCATCGTTGTGGTAAACGATCCCTTTTTGGGTATTGACATCGATCAAAGCTTTATAATCTCCCCATTTGACTTCAGCGTATCCACGCTCCCGGTCCAGCAGATGTTGTCTGTTTCCCGGAAAGGTCCAGCTAATCCATTGGGTATTATCCCAATCATCCTTGTGTATGGCTTTTTCGATGGCCCTGGCCACCTCATCGGCTGTCCGGGGATGAGAGGCAGCAGAATCCGATCCGGTGCATGAAACCAGGCAATAATTAGAAAGCAAAACCACCGAAAATAAAAAAAACAGATTGTTCATATTCCAAGAATTAACTTTCGTGGGGAGAAGATTTTGGATCGATCATGACATCAATTCTTCTGAAATTTAGTTTATTGTAAGTAAAATACCAAGAAACACGAAGAAAAACAAAATCGTAAGATTATGATTCGGATACATCTCTACAACATTCACGGCCTGATAAAGAGCGATGGTCTTGAGATCGGAAAGGACTCTGACAATGGGGGTCAGATTATTTATGTATATGAACTGGCTCAACATTTATCACAGAATCCGGAGGTGGAACACGTTCACATTTTCACGCGGCTCATTGACGATCCCAATGAATCAGATGACTATAGTCAGCCCATCGAAGTCATCAATGACAAATGCGATATCAGGAGGATCCCGTTTGCCGGACATCTTTACCGTAAAAAGGAAGAATTGTGGGAGCATCTGGACGAATTCGTCGACAACGCATTGGCTCATATGGAAGAGCATAATATTTATCCGGATTGGATGCACAGTCACTATGGCGACGCCGGATATGTAGCCAAGGAATTGTCGCTCAAGCTCAACGTGCCTTTTGCTCATACGGCTCATTCCCTGGGAAGACCCAAGAAGAGTAAAATGAAAGACATGGGCCTGACCGAAGAAGAAGCGGAGGAAAAATTCAAATTTTCTTTGCGGATCGCCGCGGAAGAAGCGTGCCTGGCGCTGGCCGAATTTATCATCACTTCCACCTACCAGGAAATCAGCGACTGGGAAACCTACGAAAATTACCAGAAAGCCACCTTCCATGTACTGCCGCCGGGCATCGACGTGGAGAAGGACATCCTCGCGAACCTGGAGCCGGGCATCGTCGCCGGCCTGAGCCTCTCGCCCGGCGCACGGATCACCTCCATGACCGCGCGCCAGGCGCGTCGCTCCAATCCCTTCG
>CALEIL010000325.1 GCA_937876435.1 uncultured Bacteroidota bacterium | reverse complement strand
ACCTCCCAGGCAAACCCTGCCGTCTATATAGTTCAGTGTTTACTTATAACATGATTCGACTTTTCAGAGAATCGAAATGGAAGGGTTTGAGAAACGAACTTGCTGTAAATTTTACACCATTACTAATAATGGATGACGTTTAGGTGAAGAAATCACTGTCAGCCAAATCAATAGCGTTCCCCAGTTCATCAATTTTGATATACTTCAGGAAAGTGGATTCCTTTTTGTGTCCGGTAATCTTCATAATCTTGATGCAGCTATCCAATGCAAGATTTACCTAAATCCGGAAAAATTGCTATCTTGTATACCCATCATTTACAAAATGATCTATCTGATTTTTGTACTATGGTCGTTATCCAACTTAATGCTGTTTCCGCATACGGAGACAGCCTATAGACAATGGGAAATCTCTTCGCCAAAGATCGATACGTCAATAATTGATCAACTCCACAACGATTTTAATAAATATAGGGATGATTCGCCGGAAAAAGCCGAAAAAGTTATTTTAATAGCCATATAAATGGCCAAGAAAGCGTATGATAAGCGCGTACTCGTGAAGGGATACAACCTGTACGGTGATTTTCTACGGATACAATCCAGAGAGGATTCGGCCATAGTCATCAACAAGATCAACTTAGAACTGGCAAGTACCCTGGATTTTCAATCCGGACAGTCCGATGCGCTCGTATCCCTGGGAAATTGCTACTGGCAGAAGGCGATTTTGAAAACGCCAGAGCGTATCAGCACAAGAACATAATACTTGCCCGAAAAATGGGCGATAGTGTCCGTGTTGCCCAATCCTATATTGGCCTGGCATCATCCTTTCCCAAAAAGGGGATTACACCAGGGCCATGGAATACTATGTGCTGGCCTCCATAAGATTTTTGGAATCACAAGAATTGATGGGTTACAAGAATTGATGGGTTACAAAGTGGCCCTGGGCAACATAGGATATATTCAGCGGAACCTCGAAAACTACGATAGCGCGATTGAATATTTTAAGAAAAGCGATAGCCTCAGCACCGTACTCCGGGATCCGTCGGGAAGGGCTTTTGCCAGCTATAATTTATCCGTAATGTATAAGTACACAGGAAGGTTGGATTCTGCCTACCACTATAACCAAAAAAGTCTGGAGATATACGACCAATTGGGAAATCGAAAAAGTGTTTCTTATTGTCTTTTCACCATGGGTGAAATTCAAAAGAAACGGGAAAATTTCCATGAGGCCTTGAATTCTTATCTAAAATCCCTTACCCTATCCAGGGCCGTTGATGATTCGGTTCAGATCGGATATTCCAGCATGGCGGCAGCTGATATGTACGATAGATTGAATGATCTCGAGAAATCGATATACTATTTGGAGAACGCCGCCGCGGTAGCCGGGGAAATGAAGCTCGATATTCTTGCCATGGATGTTCATGAACGTCTCTCCAGGAGACATGAGAAGGCTGGTGACATGGGGAGTGCTTACCATAATTTGCAGAAATTTGTACACTTAAAAGACTCATTATATACCAGGGAAAAGAGGGAACTGGGCAGTGAAATAGAGGCCAAATACCAAAATGAGCAAAAAGCGAAGGAAATAGCCCTTTTGGCCTCGGAAAAGGATTTGCAACGGCTGCGGTTGCGTAAAAGGGTGAACGAACGCAACGTGATTATCGTTCTGGCGATTTTGGCCGTGGTGATCGCTGGGTTGTTGTACAATCAGTACCGGATCAAGCAAAGATCGAACAAAGAACTTCGGGAGCTGGACGAGTTAAAATCAAATTTTTTTGCCAATATCTCCCATGAGTTCTAGGACTCCCCTGACCTTGATAAAAGGTCCCATCGAAGAGTTGGAACAAAATCCCGGGGAGCCCTTGAGCCGTGAAAACGCCAGAATGATTCGGCGCAACGCCAACCGGGTCCTGGGCCTGGTAGACCAACTTTTGGATATATCCAAAATAGATCGTGGCAAATTGAAACTACAGCCCACCGAAGGCGATGTGTACAAGTGTTTGAGGGCCGCGGCCTTTTCCTTTAATTCGCATGCCGCCCAGCGCCACATGGATTACAGGGTGAACATTCCGGACGAGATGTTGTGGGCGGCCTTTGATCGGGACAAATTGGAGAAGATAACCTACAATTTGCTGAGCAATGCGTTTAAATTTAGCAGGGATGGGGATATGGTCTCTTTTACCGCTGATTATATCCAGGACGAACTGGACCTGCAAGTGATGGATTCGGGAAAAGGCATTCCGGAGGAAAGACAACCCTTTATTTTCGATCGTTTTTACCAGGTGGATGGTGGTGCGACTAGGGAAACGGAAGGATCGGGTATCGGTCTTTCCCTTTCCAGGGAGCTGGTCGTACTGATGGATGGTACCATTACGGTCTCCAGCGAAGAACAGAAAGGCAGTTTTTTTACGGTACGCCTGCCCATCCAAAAGATAATAACTGAACCAGGAGGGAGCAAAAAAACAGTAAAGAAAGTAAGGACGGTACCGGTATCCCGATCCTATCGTTTTACAAAAGCGGACAAGCGCCACCTCCAAGAAGTGTTGGTGGTAGAAGACAATGCGGATATGCGGCAGTTCCTTAAAGAGCAATTAATAAAGCAGTATAGGGTTCAAGAAGCCATTCATGGCGAAGACGGGCTAAAGAAGGCGATCGACACTGTTCCCGACCTGATCATTACCGACCTGATGATGCCCAAAATGGACGGGATGGAATTCTGCCAAAAAATAAAGACCGATCGGAACACGAGCCATATCCCGGTAATCATGTTGACGGCCAAGGCCGGAATCGAAATAAGATCGCCGGCTTGGAAACAGGGGCGGACGATTACCTGACCAAACCTTTCGAGGCCAGGGAGATTATGGCCAGGATAAAAAACCTGATCGACTAGCGACAAAGACTTCAGGAGGCGTTCGTCCATAGGGAAACAGCGGTAATTCCCAAAAATGTCGCCGTTAGTTCCATGGATAAAGAGTTTTTGGAACGAATATTAGCGCTATTGGAGGATAATTTTGAAGATCCCGGATTTGGGGTACCCGATATGCAGCGCGAGCTGGCGATGAGCAATACACAACTGCACCGTAAACTAAAGGCACTTACCAACGAAGCCCCGGGGGAACTGTTGCGGAACTTCCGGTTAAAAAAGGCCGCGCAGCTCCTGGCCCAACAAGTGGATTCGGTGACCCAGATCGCCTATAGGGTCGGTTTTAATAATCCATCTTATTTCACCAAATGCTTTAAGCATTTTTACGGTGTGGTACCGTCTTCCTATTCCTAATACTTTTAGATAAGGTTTGACAAACATTCACTATATCTTTTTGGGAACATAAGTTTGAAATTCATTGATATGTCTGTTCGTTAACACGACATAAAAAAGTTTGTCAAACCTTTAGCGATTATTGAGTTGGAGTACTATAAGAAAGTTGGATTTATGTCAAGGTGGTACAATAATGTCAGCTTTTGGGATTTGTGTTATAGCCTATTCCCCGACTTCTGAATAAATTCGTAATGCTTTCTCCATTCATCGAATCAATAATCAAAATCCAAGGAATCATGAAAAAGTTATTCTTCAGTACTGTCATTACGATCATAGGCCTCACCGCCCTACATGCACAGGATATTACGGTTGGTGCAAAGGCCGGGGTGAACCTGGCTACCCTGCATCCCGATAAAAACGATCCCGCTACCCGGTCTTCCTTTCATCTCGGAATGATGGTAGAGATACCATTGATCGACGCTTTGCGTCTGCAACCGGAACTCCTGTACAGCGCCCAAGGAGTGAGGGATGAATCGGATGATGACGAAGTTATAAAACTGGACTATCTCGCACTGCCCGTCATGGCCAAGTATTACCTGTGGGACGCCCTGAGTATGGAAGCCGGTCCTCAGTTTGGAATCCTGCTTTCCGCCAAGCGCAAGGACGACGGAGATACCGAGGATTACAAGGACTCTACAAAATCAACTGATATAGGACTTGCTCTGGGTGCAAAGTATCGTTTGGTAAACAAATTCAACATTGGGATGCGCTATTATTGGGGTACCAATGTCAATAAGAATGAGGATAGTAGGACACAGGTAAAGAACAGGGTTTTCCAGATTTCCGTGGGATATTTCTTTTAAGCAAACTGGACATTCTTTACCAAAAAAGATGGTGTTCCAACAACAGCCAAATTTGGTAACAAGCAGGTTTATCTGCTGACCAACGAGAGGGAGGTCTTGCCTTTGCCGGAGCTGTGGCCTGTCGTTGGTATTCCTTGGGTAGATATGCATTGAAACGATTCATTCAAACGCAATGTTTTCCGAAACCATTACCTATTATCAATATTTTCTGACTGGGGATCAAGATCTATAAAGTTATTTATGATAGGTCTCCAAAACCCATGAGTACTTCCCCGTTATAGTACGACATCGGCCTGATCCCATTCCTGCTAAGCAATCCGATAATTCGGACCGGCCTTTGAAAACACGCGGCATAAAAAACAGATTGTATCTTGTCATCCTGAGGAGCTATCCTTACCAGGTGATCGTGTGAATCGAGAACTCTCCAACGGTCCCTGACAAAATCCGATCTCAACAAAAGCAGGGCAGGCATCCTGATACCAAATGGATTGAGCTTCAGATTGGCATAGAATTCCCCGGTGGCCTGAGGGAGGCTCAAAACAGGGATTTGCTCCAATGCACCAGCCAGTGGAAGGTCCGACCTCATCGATACAATACTGATTCGCAGCGCACCCGGGAACGGATACACCACAAATTCACCTTTGTAAAACCTACCGATTATATAGGTCATATCAAAAGGTTGCTGATTGAAAGCGTAATCGAGAATAAAAAAATACCGCTGACTGTGGATCCCGTACAGATAAACCGATCGCCGGGTTAGCTGTTCTTCACGGTCGAGCTCAATGCCCGCTACTACAAAGTGGTCCGTCCGGGGTATTTCTCCAGCCAGATGTTTTTTGGTTATGTTGGGACCGGATTGATACAACAGGTTCAGTTTCAATCCGTCGGATAATTGATCAAATCTCGTCCACAAGAGGGAATAGAAGGCCAATTCTGCCCATTCATTCAAAAATTCCGGAGAGTCCAGTTTGTCATTTTCTCCCAGCACGCGTACTTTCCTGGCAATTTTCCCCAGATGACTATCGACGAGAAGAGCGGCTATTTTCTCCTTTTCATGTTGAAATGAAGCAGGATTCTCCAAAAGAGGTTGCCGGTATGCCAATTCCTGCCATTCTTTGAACAATCCCATAGCTGATTGCATCTCCTCCAGTCTGGAGGCATTGGCCAGTGCATCCAACGGGATACTCATGGGAAATCAGGATTGATTTTTCGTAAGTAGACCAAGCGTCATCATGGCTTTTTGTGACGCCATTTGCTCCGCACCTTTTTTATTGTACTCGCTGGCCTCCGATATTCTTTCTCCATCCACCAAAACCCCCACCTCAAAACGGTCCCTTTTGTTGGACCTGAATTTCCGGAGCAATTCATACTCCAATGATTTGTTGTGTTTCTGGCACCACTCGAGCAGTCTGCTTTTGAAGTTTTCATCCTTATGCTCCAGCACGCCAATATCAAGATGTTCCTGTAAAATCCTGGCAACGATAAACTCACTGGTAAAATCGTAGCCTCTTTCCAGATAAATCGCACCGATCAATGCCTCCAATGCATTACCCAGCATGGATTCACTGAGATTTATTTGATTGTATTGTTTGAGAAAAATATCCAGTCTCAGATCATACCCCACGGAATTGAGTGTACTTCTACGTACTATCTTTGCCCGCATTTTGGTGAGAAAACCTTCGTCTTTATATGGATACTTTTTGAAAAGATATTCCGCAATGATCGTGGAAAGCAAGGCATCGCCCAAAAATTCGAGTCGTTCGTTGGATTTTTCGCTTTGAAAATCCATATTGCTACGGTGGATAAAAGCCTGCTTGAAAAGGAGAAGATTTCTGGGTGTAAAGCCCAAAAGCCCTCTGATGTCCCGAATAAAATACTTGTCCTTGGACCAGAAATAATTGTAGATTTTTTGGATCACTCCTGAAAATTTTATTCTTCCAACTTCTTAAGTATCAATGAAGTATTGTGGCCACCAAAACCAAAAGTATTACAAAGTGCGTAGTGCACTTCCGCTTCAACAGGCTCGTTGAATGTCAATTGCATCCGGCTGTCGATCTCCGGATCGTCCGTAAAATGATTGATGGTTGGTGGAATAAAACCTTCCTTCATGGCAATCAGACAAGCTATGGATTCGATCGCTCCTGAAGCACCCAGCAGATGGCCCGTCATTGATTTGGTCGAAGATACGTGAATATCAAATGCCTTTTCACCAAATACGTTTTGGATAGCCCTGATTTCAGCCACGTCACCCAGAGGCGTCGAAGTCCCGTGGACGTTGATATAGTCTACAAGCTCCGGTCCGATTCCGGCGTCAGTTAAAGCGTATTTCATCACATTGGCCGCCCCCAATCCTTCGGGATGCGGAGCAGTGATGTGATACGCATCCGCCGTCATACCACCTCCCAGTATTTCGGCATAAATTTTTGCGCCCCGGTTGACCGCGTGTTCGTACTCTTCCAGTATCAGTGCGCCAGCTCCTTCTCCCAGAACAAATCCATCCCGATCCTTATCAAAGGGACGAGAGGCAGTAGCCGGGTCATCGTTGCGGGATGACAGAGCCTTCATGCCTGAAAATCCTCCTATTCCAGCCCTGGTTACAGCGGCTTCGGATCCACCGGTCACTATAATTTCGGCGCGACCTATTCGTATGCTGTCCAGCGCATTGATAATGGCATGACTGGACGATGCGCACGCTGAAATGGTCCCGTAATTTATCCCACGCAACCCAAATTCGATGGAAATCTGACCCGGGACAATATCAGCTATCATCTTGGGAATCATAAACGGATTGTACCGTGGATTATCCTCGTAGTTGGAATTGATCTCGATCTGTTCTTCCAGTGAGCGCAGACCACCAATTCCCGATCCCCAGATGACGCCGATCCGGTTCACATCCTCCTGTGCAAAATCCAGTCCACTATCCTCGACCGCCTGCCGGGCTGCCACGATGCCATACTGACTGAACAAATCCATTTTTCTCACCTCCTTTCGTCCAAAAATTTCCTCACCGTCGAAGTTTTTTATTTCGCAGGCGAAAGTTGTTTTGAATTTGGAGGCATCAAAATGTGTAATATAATCGGATCCACTCTTCCCCTGGCGAAGTCCTTCGGTGTATTCCGCGATGGAATTACCAATGGGTGTAATGGCTCCGATTCCAGTAATGACAACTCGCTTCATGTGAATAAACTATTGGTTTACATTATCTGACCTGACAAAAATATAACAATTTCCTCAACCTTTCCCCGTCGCATCTGATTTTGTTGAGATCCGGAATATCCGGGGGATGATATCCTCTACCCTCCGACGTATCAAATGAAGTCGATAGGTCCGATGGCCGGTTTTACAAATACTGAAACCGTATGACGAATGTTTTTACGCCATATCATTACCAACGAAACCGAAAGAGGCAACGAAGAGATGTCAGAAAAGATGAGGAAAAACACGATACGCAATTAGATTTTGTGGATTGGCAGTAATACCGCCATTCATCCCCAAAAGAAAAGCCCTTTTCTATCGGGCGATAAAAAAAGGGCTAAACAAGATCTTGCTTTATAATTCCTTTACTTCTCAGCTTCTTTCTCTACATATGATACAGCCTGGCCTACTGTTTGTATGGTTTCCGCTTCTTCGTCTGGAATAGAAATATCAAATTCTTTCTCAAATTCCATGATGAGTTCCACCGTATCCAGTGAATCTGCACCCAAATCATTGGTGAAGCTGGCTTCCTCTGTGACTTCAGATTCATCCACCCCGAGTTTATCTACAATGATTTTTTTAACTTTTTCAGCTACAGATGACATAATTGTATAAAATTTAATGAATTAATTGGAGCGCAAAATAAGAGATAAAAAACAGTATGACCAACTTTTTATTGACCTAATTGCGTAAATTGAACCAAAAGATAGGGAAAAAAGTTCTGAATAATCCCAAATCCTCTACGTTTCGTTTTAATAAATCAAGAATTCGTCGAATCCTCCGCATCAATAATTCAGTTCCAGTTAATATTTTTATACTTTTGTCCCTTTATATGCCATTTGAAAATGACACTAAGAAACTTCCGGACAAAATTGATCTCAAAATTATGAATTCTACATTTCAGAAAACCAAAATAGTGGCTACCGTCGGACCATCTATTGACAATTATGATACACTCAAAAAACTTATCCTGACCGGAGTCAATGTTTTCCGACTCAATTTTTCACACGGGAAACACGACAATCTGGCCAGGGTCATCGACCTCATACACCAGCTCAATGACGAATTGGGAACCTATGTCAGTATCCTGGCAGATCTTCAAGGGCCCAAAATCAGAGTGGGTCGTTTTGAAAAAGATTATATCGATATCAAACCCGGGCAGATCATTGAATTTACCACCGAAGACGTGGTGGGTACCGAAAGCCAGGTTTCGATCAACTACGATCTGTTCCCACAAGATGTAAACCCCGGAGAAAGAATACTGTGCGACGATGGAAAGGTGGTATTTAAAGTACTGGAAACCAATAAAAAAGATAAAGTAAAACTGGAGGTAGTCCACGGACATACCCTGAGTAGTAAAAAAGGGGTGAACCTTCCCGATACTGTGACCACGCTCCCGGCATTGACCGAAAAAGATGAGCAGGATCTCGAATTTATCCTGAAACAAAACGTACATTGGATAGCGCTATCATTTGTTCGAAAATCCAGCGATGTGGACCTTTTGAAATCCAGGATTAAGGCAGCTGGTCACCCCGCACTGGTTATTTCTAAAATTGAAAAACCGGAGGCGGTGAATGTGATCGACGAGATCATCGATAGTTCCGATGGAATCATGGTGGCCCGGGGCGACCTTGGAATCGAAGTCCCCATCGAGCGGTTGCCGGCTATGCAAAAAAGCATCATCAATAAATGCATAGCCAATTCAAAACCAGTCATCGTGGCGACGCAGATGATGGATAGTATGATTCAGAATCCTTCCCCTACCCGGGCTGAGGTCACCGATGTCGCCAATGCTGTGTACGATGGCGCAGATGCGCTGATGCTGAGCGGGGAAACGAGCGTAGGGAGTTATCCCGTGGAGACGATCGAAATCATGACCCGGATTATAGAAGAATCTGAGAACAACCTGGTCATGGAAGGTCGAAGGCCAAAAGCGATCCCGGGTTCATCCACTTATTTCTCAGATGTGGTGTGCTACAACGCTGCACAAATGTCGGAGACCATCCGGGCTGACGGCATTGTAGGTATCACCTCTTCTGGTTATACAGCGTTCAGAATGAGTAGCTACAGACCCGACTGCCCCATATTTATATTTTCAGCGCACGATCACATGCTTTCAGCTCTTAGTTTGGTCAGAGGTGTCAAATGTTTTAAATATGAAAAGTTCACCACTACGGATGGAACCATAGATGATACGGTCGAAATCCTGAAGAATGAAGGTTGGGTTTCAACCGGAGATGTGATAATAAACACGGGGGCTATGCCGTTGAACAAAAGACTGCGAACGAACTTTTGTAAGATCACGTTGGTTGAATAAAGAAATACTGTGTGTATCAAATTTTGAAAAAGAATGCCCCTCTTATAGTATTCTTCTGTTTTCTGTTATCCACCGGGATATCACAGGAATTCATGGTCCCTACAGATGGTCTGGATCTGGACAGGGAAGGGAAATTTATCGATGCCCAAAGCGAACAGATCATTGGGAATACAGAAGGGGCGATCAAAATATACAAAAACATTCTCAAAAATAATGTCAACGATCATGAAGCGGCCTTTTTCCTGGCAAAAACTTACCTCAATAGCGACGATGTTCCCAACAGCATTAAATATTTTTCACTGGCGCTAGCCAATGAAAAGAACAATCCCTGGTATTATATATGGGCTGCGGACGCCTATCTGAAAAATGAACAGTATGACCAGGCGATCGCTACCATCGAACTGTTGGTCAGTCAATTTCCCGATGAAAAATCCTATTACGACCGTCTCGAATATCTGTACAGGGATAGCAAACAATACCAAAAGCAAATCGCCTTACTGGATCAAATGATCGAACGTTTCGGATTTCACAAAAACGATGCATTGGCTAAAGTTCAGGCCCTGGAAAATTTTGAAAAACCAGAAGAAGCTAAAAAGCTCCTGGAGGAATTGTCCTCCCGCTTCCCCGCGGATTTGTTTATACTCAATATGTTGGCCAATTATTACCAACGAAATAACCAGGAAGACCTGGCAGTCGAGGTATTTAAAAAAATCCTGGCGATCAATCCCAATGACAGCAGAGCCAACCTGGCCCTGGTGGATGCTTCGAGTAAAAATTCATCTTCAGGGGCAGAAAGACTGATGTCGATGAAGTCTTTCTTTCTGAATAAGAACATAGATTTTGACACACAATTCAGCGAAATCCTGCCCTATTTTCAGCAAGACCTCAATGTCTTTCCCCAGGAAGAAATAAAAGCATTGGAAGAAGTGAGTACCTGGCTTCTGACCAGTCATCCCGACAATCCCAAGGCGCTTTCACTTCGGGCCGACATTCTGGCCCAAACGGGTCAAAATGTGGAAGCTACGGAGTATTATCTCCAAACCATCAAAATACATCCGGATAATTTTATGGTTTGGGAACAGCTTTTGTGGTCGCTTAAAGACCTGCACAGATGGAAAGATCTGAATCAATACGCAGAAAATGCAACCATGTATTTCCCCAACAAAGCAGTAATCTATCTACTGAAGGGTGAAGCGGGGTTTTACCTGGATGACAAAGAGGAAGCTTTGTTTGATCTGGAAACCTGCCTGTCCCTTTCGGCACAGGATCCAGTCATGCAATCCAATGCACAAGGCCTCATTGCGCTGGTCAATTGCAAGGGAGCCAGTCCTGAGAATGGCCAAAACGCCTTTGATCAAGCCAGGAAGATACTCAACGGCAACCCCAATATTGATCTGTTTGAAAGTATTTGCCTACTGGAGAACAATGAGTTGGAAAACGCACTCACCTCCATAGAGAAGGCCCTCTCAAAAGTGCCTGAAAAACCATCCTACAGAGTACAAAAAGCCAAAATCCTGCATCAACTCGACCAATACCAGGAATCATTACAAACCCTGCTGGCGCTCGAAGGTAAGACAACTTATTTTCCTGTGTATGAATGGATTGCCCGAAATTACGAACAATTGAACCAGCCGGATAACGCTGATAAATATTCTCAAATAGCTCTTAAATATGGCGCCCCAGTACCAAATCAAGTCCGAAATTAAAAGTTTTCTCTCACCCTTCTTCCAGTTTGTATTTCTGCTACTAATGGCGGTGGCGGTTATGGGTTGTAGTGGATCCAGGAAATTGAAAGATAGTAAGGCTGAATTTGATCCGGAACAAATAAATATTTTTTATAATCAGTTGGATGTGCTCGAGATGACCGGCAAGATCAAGGTCAGCATGATCGAAGATGGTACCTCGTATAACGCCAATATCAACGTACGAGAAAAGGATAACAAAACCTGGTTTACCTTAAAATTTCTTGGAATAGAATTCCTCCGGGGGTTAATTGATGAGGAAGGGATCCAGGTGCTCGATCGAAACAGCAACCAGCATCTTACCTCCACCTGGGACGAAGTCCGGAAAACGTACAACGAAGAACTTTCCTACGAGGTATTCCGGAATTTACTACTCGGCAATCCATTTCTGATCAAAGGGGCAAATTACGGCTATTACAAAAGTGGGAACACTTATGAATATGAATACAATTCCGAACAAACAAAATTGTTGATCAATATTCTGTTCAAACAACGGATCAGGCAATCGCTCTGGGTACTCGAAAATGACAAAATCGCCATCGAAGCAAATTATGAACAATACGATAGTCCCACTTTAAAAAATATTCCTTACTTTCGTCAATATATTGTGTATTTTCATAATACACAACCCATTAATATACAGATGGAGATTAAAAATTATCGCTTCGATGACAGCATTACAATACCGTTTGAAGTTCCCGATCGTTACACTCATTCTGCTCTGGTTCCTAGCCAGTAATCTCGGTGCTCAGGAAGTTCAAAAACTGGAAAGCCAACGGGATCTGCTGATTACAGAAATCAAAGAAACCAACCGGTTGCTCCAGCTTAATCAGAAAAAGTCCGGAAGCATCAATCATCAGTATCAGCTCATCAGCAATCAAATCAATAACAGAGAAAAACTGATCAAAACGTACAACAATGAAATAGCCGCGCTGGACAGATCTACCCGTGACCTTACCCAGGAAATCAAAGCTGGTGAAAGTAAGCTGGTGAGAATCCGCAATGAATACGGGAAACTGCTCTATCAAATGCACCGTTCGGAACTGGTACAGAATAAGCTCTTGTTGTTGCTATCTTCTGCCTCTTTCAACCAGGCGTTCGTTCGTTGGCAATATTTTCGTCAGATTTCGGCGTACCGAAAGACTCAAAAAGAAGAAATCGAAGAATTGAAACAGTCCCTGGAGGATAAGCGAAACAAGATCACGGAACAAAAAGCTGCCGTTCTTGAGCGGAGGAAAGATATTGAAAGTGAAAAAGTGGAATTGGCTCTGGAATTGAAAAAACAGGATGATGTGCTACAGGAATTAAAATCCAATATTGGTTCGCTGCGCAATGAAATAGCCCGTAAAGAACGCCAGAGGGAAGAGTTGAACAGGAGAATTGCCGCCCTGATTGCCGAAAAGTCCAAATCGATGCCAGCCAGTCCGGCAGTCACCGCATTGTCGAGTAATTTCGCTAAAAACAAAGGGAAACTCCCCTGGCCCACCACCCAGGGTGTGATCGTCAAGAACTTTGGCCAGCAGAGTCATCCCCTGATCAAGAATATAAAGATCGAAAATGACGGGGTCGATATTCAAGTGGACCCGGGGTCAACGATCAGATCCGTTTTCGATGGTACAGTGGTCAAAGCCCTCTATATCGGAGAATTTAACATGGTCGT
>CALEIL010000324.1 GCA_937876435.1 uncultured Bacteroidota bacterium | reverse complement strand
AAAAAATATTTTAAAAAACATTGATAGCTACTTAAATTTCCGCACACTAGTTATATGCTGTTGGATATCGGGGTTAATGGCGATTTCTACTTTGGCCCGGGTGGGAGGAAAAAATTTCTAATCGGGTTATCTGCAGGTTATCAGTATTCTCCAGTGAGCAAAGCCTGGAAATATCGGGATCGGGAATTATCCGATTTCACTAAGTTTGATCTCGATGGATTCTATGCTAAAATAAAGTTGGGCTTATTTTTTTCAGGGAACGACTAAACATTCCTTTCCCGCCGGGCGATTGAACTCTATATGGACTAGCAGGGTGTCTTCGGAAATCCACTAAAAATTTGTTGCAGTTTTATAACGTAATATTCCGTTTTTATTTTTATTTTGAGCGTGATTGAATATTTAGTTGGCTATAATATCTACATCATGCTGCGATTATCCACTCTCCTGGCCACTTTCTGCGTTTCCGCTCTCACATCATACTCTCTGGATGCACAGATTTCGGACCGGGTTATCGATTCTATTTATCAGAAAGGCCTGGAATATATGGATCAATTCAAATTCAATGACGCGGTCAAATGCTTTTACGAATGTCAGCGTGAGAGACACGACCAACCTGTATATCATTATTTTCTGGCAAGAGCCTATGAACAGTTGGGGAATATCCAGGATGCCCGGTTATTCTATCAGAAAGCGCACCACCTGGATTCAATAGAAGTGAAATATCTGATGGCACTGGGAAATATTGAACTTCAGCGAAGGGATTATCGGGCGGCCAAAAAATATTACCAAACAGCGGTATTGCTCGATTCCACCAATTCTTTTTATCATAAACAACTCGGCAAGACCTGCTATTATACCAATGAGATGGTCTGTGCATTGGAGTCTTTCGATAAAAGTCTGTACTACAACAACAGGGATTTGGAAACCAACATTTTACTCGCTCAGATATATTATGATAACCAACAATATGATGTATGTCTGGACTGGATCATCAAAGGGCTGAGGCTGGATGCCGGAAATCCGCGACTGCTGAACCTGAAACTCCGTGCAGAAGTAAAATCTGAGGATTATGAAGTTGCGATTATGACATCCGAACGACTGATCGAAACCGGAGACAGTTCTTATCAGGTCATGAAATATTACGGAATTGCACTGAATAAAACGGAAGAATATGAGCAAGCCATCGACGTTTTAAATCCTCTTCTCGATAAAAAGGAGGATGAGGGATTGCATTATTATCTGGGTGATTCATACGCCGCCATCGGAGATGTAGATAATAGTATAAGACATCTGGAAATTGCAGCGTATGATTTTGGGATAGGCCCCATGGTGTGGCGTTATTTTCATAAGTTGAGCCGGTTGTACTCAGAGACCGGAAATACAAGATTTGCCCTGCGGTATATGGAGAGAGCCTACGACCTCCATTCGGATCCACTGATTCTGTACCAACTCGCCCGTTTGACGGATACCTATTATCAGGATAAACAAATGGCTGTGAACCGTTATAATCAATACCTGGCCACGGACGATTCACTATTCCGGGACAATGTAATGGATCGAATTTCTGAGTTGAAGCAGTATCTGCACCAATCAAAAGTGAAGTAATTTCTTCCAATTTTGAATTGGTGATGTTGAATTTTAAATTGGTGTGAGCCGGGCGAAGGAGGAATGAGAGTGAGGAACCATATAGACCACGAAAGAATAGCTCCTATCTATTTCCCTATGTACCTACTGCTCCTATGTGATGTAAGATATGATGTGAAACCACCCTAAGTTTATGCGATTTTGATTTGGTACGTATATTGGAAAAGTAGACCATATAACCGGTCAAACCGATGATCGGAATCCAGAATGTGCATAGAACATGGAAGATCTCCTCGTTTTTTGTAGGCCATTCTTTTGTGGGCAATACACAAATACTATGATAAATGTTGTGGCATTTTACGAACGATAGATTGGTCATCGGTGAATTCAACCTACGTGGATTCATTTATCAATTACGGTTAAAATTCTTTTGAGATCAGAGTAAATAGTTCTTTTCCTTTTCTGAGTTCATCAACCAATGAGCAACTACAGCTGCTACTTCCCCCCGTTCTTTTTCGTTATTCTCCAGAAGAGTGCGATCCAGATTCTGATAATAGGTGATAGAATATTCCCCGGATTGGAATTCTTCCGATTGCAGTACAAACTGCCCAAATGGAATAGTCGTATCAATACCGGTTATCAGGGTCGATTTGAGCCAACGATCAAAAGTTTCGATGCAGTTTTTACGGTTTTCCGCATGACAAATGATCTTCCCGAACATGGGATCGTAATACAGCGTAACTTCGTTGCCGGCTTCAATTCCCATATCGAGTCGAATGACCGTATTATTGGGGAATCTCATTCGATCGATGACACCAGGTGAAGGAGAAAAATCGTCCAGATAATCCTCCGCATACAACCGGAGCTGGATCGCGTGTCCAATGATCTGTATCTCGTTTTGTTTGATAGGGAGGGATTGCCCGTCGGCCACGAGAATCTGCCATTCGACCAGATCGGTTCTGGTGATGAGTTCTGTCACCGGGTGCTCTACCTGAAGCCGGGTATTCATCTCCAGAAAATAAAAATTTTGATCGCGATCCATCAAAAATTCGACCGTACCACTACTGTAGTAATTCACGGCCCGGGCCAACCGGATCGCTGCCGCAGCCATTTTCTCTCTGGTTTCTTCCTTTATCACGGCACATGGGGCTTCCTCAATGACTTTCTGGTGCCGTCTTTGAATGCTACAATCGCGTTCAAACAAATGAACATAATTTCCCTGTTGATCACCAAAGAGTTGAATCTCTACGTGTTTGGGATTGGCGATATATTTTTCAATGAATACCTCGCCATCTCCAAAAGAGGTTTCCGCCTCGCTGCGAACGCGGTCAAATACTTGTTCCATCTCCATATCACTATGGATGGTGCGCATACCTTTCCCTCCACCCCCGGCCGAGGCCTTGAGCAATACGGGATATCCTATCGCATTGGCTTCCTCCACAGCTTTGGTGACAGAAATCACCGGTGAGGTGTTTCCCGGGACGAGCGGAACTCCGGCTTCCAGGGCCAGTTTTTTTGCCCTGATTTTATGACCCATTGCCTCTATGCTCACCGGTGAAGGCCCTATGAATATGAGATTATTCGCGATCACTTCCCGGGCAAATTGCGCGTTTTCACTCAAAAAACCATACCCTGGATGAATGGCATCAACGCCCTTTTCGAGGGCAATCCGGATCAATGCGGAACTATTCAGGTAGGTTTCTGTGTTGGAGACTCCGGGTAATGAAACAGATTCCGTAGCCTCCCTCACGTAGGGTAACGTAGCGTCCGCTTCCGAATAAACTGCCACCGTGTGAATAGCCATTTTATCACAGGTACGGATGATACGGCTGGCAATTTCTCCCCGGTTGGCTATCAGTATTTTATGGATTTTCATAACAGTCGAATCTGAATTTTTAAATATGTAAGGCCCAGGTTGAACATCCAGGAATGACAAAGGTCTATATTTCCAGGAAGAGTTAACCTGATTAAATTGATTTAACAATCGTAAACGTCAAGACCATTAAATATTTATCTTTGTGCCCAATATACAAACTTGAATTCATTACCATGGGAATAGTCAACTCCATATTTGCGCTGAAATGCCCGCATTGCAGGCAGGGCAAGCTATTTGCTCAGCCTTTCAATTTGTCAAATGCATTTTCAATGCCGTCCCATTGTCCCCATTGCAACCAGAATTTCTATCCTGAACCCGGTTTTTATTATGGCGCTATGTTTATCGCCTACGCTATCTCGGCGTGGTTGTTTTTCGTGATTGGCTTAGTCATGGCTTTTGGGTTTGGAATAGAATTCAACAAAATATTGATCGTCATATTGATCGTGGCTGCCATATCATTTATTTATTTTTTCCGACTGGCCCGATCTATCTGGATTCATATCTTTGTCAAATACGATCCCTCTCTGGATAAAGCTCCTCACTGATGGCCCGTGCCGCATTGAATAAAGTAGATGCCATCATTGCCGGAGGTGGGCTTGCGGGGATCCATCTGGCTCTGGCTATGGACCGCAGTGGCTTCACCCCATTGGTATTGGATCAGCCAGATCCTCGTTCCTCTTCCAGGTTGGCCGCTGGGATCATCAATCCCATCACAGGAAGGAGATTTGCGTTATCCTGGATGTATCAGCATCTGGAACCGGTGTTTACAGAAGTATACCGCTACTGGGAAACGATGTGGAATGTGAGGTTTTTACACCAGAAAAATATTTACAGATCCGTTCCTCACAACAAATTGGTGAATGACCTTGATGTCAAGTTGTCGGACCCGGAGTATGAACGATATTGCCGGAAAATGTCTGGTGAAGAAGTGGACAGGATCGGTCAGATGATCCGATTTCAACCTCCCGGATATATAATGCATGGTTTTCAGGTGGATACGACTATTTTTTTGGAAGCTGCGATCCGATACCTTGCCAGCAGGGGAATGTACAGGGTAGGGCGGTTTGAAGAATCTTCAGCTCAGGTTCGACAAAAGGAATTCAGATTCCAGGAATATCAAAGCGAGAAATTGATCTGGGCTTCAGGTGCTTCTATTGTGAATCATCCCGCTTTTTCATGGGTACAGATGAATCCCAATAAAGGGGAAATTCTGCATCTTCGGTCAGAAGGTCCCGTTTTGAATGAAATCATCAAACAGACGTCCTTTTACGTACCCATCGGGGGGGATAGAATCTGGTTGGGTACTTACGATTCCTGGGAAGTAGAGGATGTAAAGCCGAGTGCAGAGGGGCTTCAATACCTGGTATCCAAAGCCGAATCGTTGAAATATCCGTACGCTGTTCTCGACCATTGTGTCGCGGTTCGACCGGCAGTGGAAGACCGCCGACCAGTGATCGGGAATCATCCCGATAACGATCGATTGTATCTGTTCAATGGCTTTGGCTCCAAAGGCACGAGTCTCATCCCGTATTTCGCTCAAATGATGTTGGAGTATTTGATACAGGGTAAGGAGATCCTTCCAGAAGTTGATGTGAAGAGGTTTAAATTTTGACTCCGGATCAGGTCCGGAGTGACCTGGGGGAAGGAGCTT
>CALEIL010000323.1 GCA_937876435.1 uncultured Bacteroidota bacterium | reverse complement strand
GACTCAAAATATCCTCGAATGATTCTTAAATCTTTATCCTGACGGAGTACTAGAACGCACCATTTTTAAATCACAAAAAACGGTTGTATCTTACTATTGAAAAATATTATTTTATTTCCGTCAAAATACTTCCCTGGGACATGAATTCGAAGTTTGTACTAATCTGGTTTGTATCAATTCTCGGTATCTCTTCGATGTTCTTACCACCAAACGACGGAATCAAAATCTTTATGATCGGGGACTCCACGATGGCCAACCGGCCATACAAAGATGGAAACCCGGTCAAAGGCTGGGGGCAGGTGCTTGGTCTGTATTTCAATTCCAATATTACCGTGGAGAATCATGCCACGAATGGGAGGAGTACCAAGAGCTTCATCGATGAAGGAAGATGGGAGACAGTCAGGGAAAATCTCCGAAAAGGGGATTATGTGATTATACAATTCGGTCACAACGATGAAAAAATAAACGATTCCACCAGATATCGGTCTCCCACTGATTATCAGATGAATTTAGAGAAATTTATTTCAGAAACGCTTGAACTGGGAGCCAATCCCATATTAGCCACCCCTATCGTGCGTCGGCGTTTCGATGAAAAAGGGGAATTTTATGATACCCATGGTGAGTATCCGGAGGCGGCCCGGAGAGCCGCCAGAAACAAACGGGTACCATTGCTGGACTTACACGAAGGGACCAGGGAGTTGGTGGCGAATGTGTATGGTAGCGAAAGATCGAAGAATCTGTTTCTTCATATTCCGGCTGGTGAATATCCCTCCATCATGGAAAATATGGCTGATGATACTCATTTATCTGCCATTGGAGCTTTCCGGGTTTGTGATCTGGCTATATCCGGGATCAGAAATCATATCCCCGGTCTGGCAAAATATATAAAAAATTAAGTAGTATAAACAATCGACACTGAGCCATGAATTTATCTGAGAGATCCCTCGTACCTGCCGTGATTTTATTGATCCTGATCACCATCCTGACGGGATGTCAATCCAATCAGTCCAAAGGCGATGATTCCGGGAATAAAATGGCCTCGGTGTTTCGTGTCGTCCAGACCAGCAATGAAATTCTAATAACAGAAAAAGATGATTCTTCAGCCATCGTAACTCAGGTCGTCCGCCCGGATTTCCGACCCTATATCCATCCTATCCTGGCTCCCCGGTCGGAAGTGTCGTTAACCCAGATGAGTCCCGGACATCACCAGCACCAAACCGGCTTGTTCTGGGGGTTTACCCGGGTCAACGGAACAGGTGCTTCCGAGGAGGAACTAAATGAATGGTTCTACAACCCGGAAAAACCCGACATAATCCAGCAGAAAATTGGCCGCGATTTTTTTCATCATCCAGATAGCAATCATTGGAAAAAAGTCTCTGCTGAAGTGATGATTCCGGAAGGGGAAGAAGTCAAATGGAAAACCGTATATCATCTTCTGGACGAATCCCGGAATCCCATCATGACAGAAACTCAGATATGGAGTTTTTCGCAGAAGGGAGGTAAATATTTTTTAGATCTGGAATGGACCGGAGAAGCTTTGACCGATCTCACCATCAACGAATTTGATTACGGCGGACTCTTCCTTCGGATGCCATGGCAGGAAAGTACGAAAGGAGAAATCATCAACGCCGCTCGCCAAAAGAATTCACAGACAGCCGGTCAGAGAGCGATGTGGATCGATGTGGGTATGGAGATCGGAGGATTGGATGAGTGGGGGCATATTGCCCTGTTTGACCACCGGGATAATCCGGGATATCCCCAGCCCTGGAGAGTGGATAACCAGTTTGGAATAGGATCGGCGGTTTCCGCTCAGGGTGACTGGCAACTCAAAAAAGGCGACGTCAGATTGTATCGATACCAGATGGTAGCGTATACAGGTCATCTGACGGACATCGCGCTGGATAGTCTTTGGGGGGCATACGTGGGGGACCAGGGTATGTACAATTCTACCGCGCTTTGGCGGATCGCCCAACAGGAAGGACTGGAGGCCGAATTTCTCACCCCTGAGAAGGCGGTGGAGGCGATGACGGTCGAGGATGACTTTCAGGTAAATGTTTTTGCGGCTGAACCAATGATCACCCAACCCATTGCATTTTGCTGGGATAATAAAGGCAGGATGTGGATCGCAGAGAACCGGGATTATGAAACCCGGGGGGAAGGATTTTCAAATTCAGGGGACAGCAGGATTTTAATTCTGGAAGACACGGATCATGACGGACAGGCGGATACCAGAAAAGTCTTTATGGAAGGCATCCCCTTTCCATCGGCCATAGCAGTAGGGCATGGAGGGGTTTTTGTAGGAGCCCCACCCAATTTACTTTTTGTCCCCAATAAAAATGACCAGGCAGATATGGAAGGCATTGAGATATTGCTGACGGGCTGGGGCATCCGGGATCGACACGAGACCATCAACAGCCTTTTTTGGGGACCGGATGGCTGGTTATACGGGCTGGAAGGTTTTGCCACTCCTTCCAAAATACGAAAACCCGACGCAAATGCCAGGATTTACAAACCCGGCGATGATTTCCCGGAGAATATCCTGGATCAGGAAGGGACGTATATGGACGGTGGTGTATGGCGGTATCATCCTTTGCAGGAACGCTTCGAGGTAGTAGCTCATGGCTTTAGCAATCCTTGGGGGATTGATTATAATGAGAAGGGTGAATTGTTTATCACAGCGTGTGTGATTCCTCATCTGTTCCAGGTGATCCAGGGAGGTTTCTATCACCGGCAGGGAGGCCAGCATATCAATCCGTATGTGTACGAGGATATCCAGACGATAGTGGATCACCGCCACCGGTCTGCTCATGGAGGAGCCAGGATCTATCAATCGGACGCCTTTCCGGAGAATCAGAAGGGCCGCATTTTTATGGCCAATATCCACGATCATGCCATCCTGTCTGATGTATTGACCCCGGACGGTTCGGGGTACACGGCTAGTCATGGAGATGAATTCATGGAAGCCAATAATGCCCAGTTCGTGGGATTTAGTATGGAAATAGGACCCGCGGGTGATTTGTACGTTCTCGACTGGCACGACGCCGATATTTGTGGAAGTTCGGTACTCAACAAGAATACGGGCAGGGTGTACAGGATCATGCCGATCCAGTCCCGGGCAGAAAACTGGGACGGTAGATTCGGTGACCTGGAACAAATGTCGGATATCCAGTTGGCCCGGATGCAGACGAGTCAGAGCGATTGGCATGCCCGACGGTCGAGAATTATCCTCCAACACCGGGCATCGAAAGATGGTATAAAACAAGAGGCAGTCACCCTGCTGGAAGACTTATTGAACGATGACCAAAACGAGAATATCAGACTGAAGGCTCTTTGGACTTTGCATATTACCAATAATCTCGGGGAAGCTCGGCTGATTTCACTTCTGAATGATTACGATCCTTACATTCGGACTTGGGCAATCCGCTTTTTGGTGGAAAATGGTTCCCCATCTTCGCAAGTCACCAATAGACTGGTAAATTTGGCCAAAAATGAATCCTTTCCGGTAGTACGTCTGGAATTGGCTGCGGCGCTTCAACGGATTGACGAAAAGGATCGATGGGCACTGGCCAAAGCCCTCCTACAACATGGTGAAGACTCCAATGATAGTAATATTCCTTTGATGATTTGGTTTGGTATAGAACCCATGGTGGAAGACCAGCATGGTGAAGCCTTACTCATGTCTCAGGGTAGTAAAATTCCTTCGATTAGTCGAAAGATAGCGAGAAGATTGGTCGACGGCGGAAAACTACACGAATTGACCACCGCCATCCTCAGTCAACCAGATAATTGTCTTTATTTGCTGGAAGGAATGTTGGCGGGTCTGGAAGGGAATGTTGATGCTCAAGCTCCTGATAATTGGGATGAGGCCTACGAGGACCTCAAATCTAACTCAAAACTCAACCATATAGCGGATAGGATTTCTCAGCGATTTGGAGATGTAGAAATGACGAAAAATATGGTGGCCACGCTGAAAGATCCCAATACCTCCGTCGATGAATTGCATTACGTCATTCAGGTCCTGGCATCAGAGCAAAATGAGGACCTGGAGAAATTACTTCCCGGGTTGCTGGAAAATGAAGATACGAGATTGGCAGCCATACAAGCCGTGGGTGCCTATAACAATATAAAGCTTGGGACCTTACTTTTTCAAAAATATCCCGATCTGAAGGAATCCGGGAAACAGGCGGCGATTATGACGCTTTCTTCACGCCCCGGATACGCCCGATTGATCCTGAACGGGCTCAAAGACGGAACCATTACGAGATCAGATATTCCCGCTTACGCGGTCTTGCAATTGAGAGCCGTCCTGGGGAATGGTTTTGTGGAAGTCTGGGGACCGATCGATGACAATTCACAGGTTGTAGCGAAAGAATATCAAAAATATCAAACGTTATTAACTGAACAAGCGATTGCTGAAGGGAGTTTGGAGAAAGGTAAAATGGTCTTCCAGAAAACTTGTTCTGTATGTCATCGCATGAATGGGGAAGGAGGTGTTATAGGCCCGGATCTGACAGGTTCCAATCGCACTCACCTACCCTATTTACTCAATAATATTCTGGATCCCAGTGGTGATCTGCAGGACGCCTACAAACTCGTCGTCATCACCACCCAGGATGGTCGGACCTATAGTGGGAATATTATCAGCGAAACCGATCGGAATCTCACGTTGCGGATCATCGGACAGGAACCGGTAGTACTCCACAACTCCCAGATCATGAGCAGAACCGTTTCCAGTAAATCGATGATGCCGGAAGGACTCCTGAATAATCTGACCGACGAGGAGGTGGTCGATTTATTTGCGTATTTGGGTAAATTGGAGTTTTAGATAAATTATAAAAATAAAGTTATCCTTTTCACCACATAGAAGCAATAGGAAACATAGGAGAACACATAGATGAATTACTTTTTGGATTGACGACGTACGCTTTGCTTCGTTCGATAGACCTTTACATCACGTTAGTCTTTGCCCGACCTGCCAAAGTTGTTGCAGGCTGGTTGAAATCGTGGGTAACTTATCCCAAAATGGAAGTGATACCCAACGTTTTAATTCTACGTCAAATAATGATCATCAGATCTGAGAAGGTTTCTCATTTCATATGGATGTTGTATTTTAGCTCATACAAAATATCGGAATGACAAAAAATTCTACTTCCTGTTCAAAAAATACCCGCAATAAGTTGGACCGCCGGGAATTTATACAAAAAACTTCTACGGTTTTATCGGGTGTAGGACTGGTAGGGCCCTATCCATTCATCAATTTTTCCAGGGAGACGGCGGACAACCTTTTCACATTGGGAGTTGCTTCCGGGGATCCGTTGCCTGATAGCGTCGTGTTGTGGACACGTCTCGCTCCCAAACCTCTGGAAGGGGGTGGAATGCCTCCCGAATCGGTGGAAGTACAGTGGGAAATGGCTACGGATGACACATTCACCTTTATTCTCAAAAAAGGGACAACCCTTGCGGTCCCGGAAATGGGGCATTCGATACACGTGGAGGTTTTTGGTCTGGAGCCTTCCCGACATTATTTCTATCGTTTCCGGGTGGGGGATCAAATCAGTCCTGTCGGTAGGACCAAGACCGCTCCGCCCTATGGTCAGGATTTGGAGGAAATGAATTTTGCTTTCGCCTCCTGCCAAAATTATCAAAGCGGGTTTTATACCGCCTATGATCATATGGTGAAGGAGGATCTCGATGTGGTATTTTTTCTGGGAGATTATATTTACGAGGGGGGCGGCAACAACGAATCCAGGAGTCACCTTCCCGCGAAGGAAATCACCACTCTGAACGAATACAGAATCAGGTACGGTCAATATAAAAGCGATCCTTCCTTGCAGGCAGCACACGCGGCATTCCCCTGGATCGTCACACCGGACGACCACGAGGTGGATAACAATTGGGGCGGTGAAGGTCCCCCGTATGAAAATAATGAAGAATTTCTCGCCCGCCGTTCTGCTGCGTTCCAGGCATACTATGAGCACCTGCCCTTGCGTAAAAGTGCCGTGCCCATGAACATGAATATTCAGTTGTTTCGTCGATTCAATTTTGGAAACCTGGTGGAATTCAGCGTTCTGGATACCCGGCAATTTCGCACCAATTTTGCTTGCAACGATGGTTGGAAAGCGGATTGTGATGAACGGTTGGATCCTGCCCGGACGATGCTGGGTATGAATCAGGAAAACTGGCTGTTTGAAAACCTCAGTCGTTCCTATTCGCGTTGGAATATTCTGGCCCAGCAGGTGCAGATGGCCGAAGTAGGAAGGGAAATGGAATCCAAAATCCATTACAATATGGACAAGTGGAGCGGCTACGCAGCTACCCGGCAGCGACTTTTTGACACCATCCATTCGCATAACATTTCCAATTTCGTCGTTCTAACCGGGGATTCGCACAAGAACTGGGTCAATCATTTATTGACAGATTTCAGCGATCCCAATTCACAAATTATAGGGACCGAATTTATGGGAACCAGCATAACTTCTGGTGGAGACGGTTACGAAATCAACGATATGGGTTATAAGTTGATGCGAGAAAACCCCCATATTAAGTATTATAATGGCCGGAGAGGATACGTGAGATGCCGATTGACCCCGGAGGAAATGCGGACGGAATTTAAGCTGCTTCCCTTTATATCCAGACCTGATGCCCCCATTCATACAGACGCGACCTATGTAGTGAAAAATGGGATAGCAGGAGCTGAGCGGGTGTGAATTACAGGGAGTTGATGTATTCCACCATTTTTTCTTTTGCCTTTTGATCCGGGATGGGACCGAATCCTGCTCCCATATTGTCAAGAGCGTGATGGGGCCTGGAAGTGCCAGGAATGACACAGGTCACGGCGGGGTGGGCAAGAATAAACTTTAAAAAATATTGCCCCCAACTCTCAATGTTATAATCCTGAGCCCACTCAGGAAGAGGTTTATTTTTCACGAGTCCAAAAAGAGATCCTCCTTCGTATGGGCTGTTGATGATCACCGCTACTCCGGCCTCACCGCAGGCATCCAATAAGTTTTTTTCTGCATTCCGTTCGCGGATAGAGTAATTGAACTGTACAAAATCGATAGGCTGGTTTCGCACGATTTCTTCCAGGCTATCGTGAGAAGAATCCGTGTAATGCGTGATACCGATATACCGAACCTTGCCCTGACTTTTCCAATCGAGCAAGGTTTTAAGATGGGTTTTCCAATCCACCAGATTGTGAATCTGCATGAGATCCATTTTCTCCCGATTCATTCCGGAGAAGGAAGCGTTCATCTGATCGATCCCGGATTGACGTCCGCGCGTCCAGACCTTGGTAGCGTAGAAAAAATGATCAGGGTCGTCTGTCTTGCCTGTTAAATCCCCTACGACCGCTTCCGATCGGCCGTACATCGGAGAACTGTCGATCACTTTACTCCCTTTTTCAATCATCATTTCGAGAATTTGCAGCAAAGGATCCCGTTCTGAGGGGGATGTTCCCACGTCAAACTGCTGCCACGTTCCCAGTCCGATGACCGGGAGTTGCTCTCCTGTAGAAGGTATTGTCCGGTTCAAAATTTTCTCAGTTTGGTCATCTTCTTTATCCATTGTGCCGGAAACACTTAGCCATTTTTCCATGTCCCATGAAGATAAAAACGGAGCCGCCATTCCAGCAGAGCTCAGAACTTTTAAAACTTGCCTACGGGATATAAATTTTTCCATAGCAGAGTTAAGATATGAAATCTCTTTCAGATATCAGAAAACCATCGATCCCTCGATGTCAGTTTGAGGATTTCATTGATCCGTCTTACCGACCTGACGGAGTAGCCCAGGGTCACCTCACTGTATCCCACAGCCTACCGATTTGGTCGTCTTGATCTGCGGGTCTTTCCCGGCAGCTACGGCTTCGATGGCATTTTCCAGATACTTCTCGCCAACGTTTTCACTATTTTGTGGACTGTCATCGATGGCACCGTGGTAGCGCAACGTTAAATCTGCGTCTAATAAAAACACTTCGGGTGTTTTGGTAGCGCCATAGGCAGGATACACTTCCTGATTTTCGTCGAAAAGGTACAGGAATGGAAAGTCCTTTTCCTTTGCATTTTGTTTCATAGATTCGAAGCTGTCGCCAGGTTTCAGGGCTGGATTATTGGGCTGGATAGCGACCACTGGGTAGCCCTGGGGAGAATATTTTTTGTGGAGTTCGATCAATCTGATTTCATTGGCTTTTGCGAATGGGCACGTATTGCAGGTAAATACGATGATATACCCTTCTGGCTTTTGACCTTCGCTATCTTTTATCTGGTCCAGGGCGTACATTTTACCATCTACGTTTTTGAGATTAAATTGGGGAGCCTTGTCACCAATTTCAATGCCCGGGTCTTCTTGTGGAGAAATAATTTCAGGATCTGGAATATCCGTCGTCGTCGATGGCGGGAAAAAAAGGAAGTTCAGCGCGGTCATGAATAAGAACAGTAATTTCATGGCAATTAATTTTTCGATTATAAAAATGGTTTGATACTTTCTTTCAGTTCATCCAGGTTTTTAAATTTTGTTTGTACCAATCGGTTTTGGTCTCGTTTGTAGAGGTAGGTGGCAGGAATGGCGCCCGACCAATCCGGTGAAATCTCATCGATCCATTCATTGAAATGACTATCCAATAGCAGGACCACCGTTGATTTTAATGGTTGTTTCTGTACAAAAGGAATCAAGGTGCTCTCCACCTGATCGGCAAAGTCCAGACTGACCAGAATGATCTTTATTTTGTCCGTTTCCGGGTCTGAATGGAGCGATTCAAACAAGGGTAGTTCCTCTATGCAGGGTTTGCACCAGGTCGCCCAGAAATTGATAATATAAGTGGTATCGTTATCAAAACCAAACAGGGCTTTCATATGATCAAAACGATGGTATACAGGAATGCCACCGATCATTGAATCCGGTGTGGGCCAGGGGTCAGACTCTGTGAGAGTGGTTCCATAAACCGGATTTGGGTTTTTATGGATTTCTGACTTCAGGAATGGGGCATATTCCGGAGTAAGGATAATCAAGGAAATAATCAACCCTACTACAAAATGAATACCAAACCCTGAAACTAACTTCACCTTTTACCGCTTGTGTTTATCTTTCTGGTCAATAAGTATATCCATTAAATAAGATATTTCATTTCATACTTTCCATCCAAATACTGCGAACGACAGAATTAATATGCTCAACTGCAGTTTTTTATGCTGACCGATTCATATATCCACTTCAGATGGCGACGGAGTTAAAAGGGTCAGGTGGCGTGAAGATTAAGAAGATTCTGCCAATATTTTTCTGAGTTGAAATGAATTCCACCGGAGCATAGATTTTCCAAAAAAAGATATAATCACTCTTTGGGGATGAAAAGTCAGTGACTCCAAAAATGCCTGATTGATGATGTGACTTACGGGGCATTCAAAATTAAGTTTCAAAAAAAAAACGATACCTTTAGACATTTTCAACCCAAAAGGAAAAGTATTATAAATTTTAAAATGATATAATTTAATAATCACTTTATTTTCGGAATCCGGTGGATAACACTAAAATATACCTGTTTTTAATAGTTTTCCAATTCCTTACTTTTTATTCTCGAGGGCAATGATCTGGTGGAGATTTGGTACTTTCTTCCCAGCAACAAGTTAATGATTTTGCCACGGTTTATAAGAATTGTACCACTATTCCCGGTAATGTCATGATCGGTACACCATATGGACTGACGGATATCCACGATTTATCACCTTTGGCGGGTATCCGCTCGATCGGTGGTTACCTCAACATTTCAAACAATCCCGACCATGCATCTCTGCACGGACTGGAAGGACTAATTTCAGTAGACGGCTACCTGAATATTTTCAACGACGATCGATTAATGACCCTGGAGGGCTTGCGCAATCTCGCTTCGGTCAACGGTTTTCTCTGGATCATACACAACGAGAACCTCCTTTTACCAAAGGGTTTGAACAGGCTCACTTCCATTAACGGGTCTATTGAAATATCACATAACCCCATGCTCAGGAGTTTGGATGGTTTGGAAAATATCGACCCCAGTACCATAATCTCCACGCCATCTTACCTATTGTCCCCCATTATAGACGTCAAAATCATAGAAAATGGGATATCATCTATTCCCAACCTCCCCAACATTGACGCATACATAGAGAACAACAGCCTGACAAATCGTTTTCGCAATTTGACACACAAACCCTATTCCGTAAACGTGGTAGAAACCGATTTGATTTACAAAGCCATAGCGAGTCTGTCGGACTCTGTAGCTGCGCAATCCATACTCAGAGAAATTTCGACGATTGCCCAAAACTCATGTGATCATGAAATGATATGGGAATCGAAATTAATCCATGCTTTTTATCATTTGAGCTATGATTCAACTCCGATGATCCAAAGGATTGCACGGATGAAAGCATTGGCAGACCGGGCAGGCCAGGATGAAAAATGGAATATTCAGGTGCGGGCACTGCGGTTTATTTCGATCAGGTATTGGTATGTTCTGAACGATTACGAGAAAACATTTAAAACCAATTACGAATTAGAGGAAGTCATCAGTAAAATGGAGCCTGACGAATTTCCGGATATGGCGGAATGCTACAGAATCATGGGACAAGCTCATTACTTCTTTCGAAATTACCGGGAAGCCATACGGTTTTTCAGAAAAGGAACCAGTGTTCCCCAGTCACCGTACAATGCTTCTTTTGGCGAGATGTTGAATTCAAGAACCTCGGTACTGTCGGTTTTTATGTAACCTGACTTTTCGGAGAGGAGCGGTTTTCCTTTGTATTTATAAGTGACGGTGAAAGGCGATTTGGTAACGACGGC
>CALEIL010000322.1 GCA_937876435.1 uncultured Bacteroidota bacterium | reverse complement strand
TCATCGACACCCAGCTGCAACGTGACTCCGACCTCAACCACTTCGAGTACTACGTGCTCGCGATGCTCTCCGAGGCAGCGGAGCACACACTGCGGATGACCGAGCTGGCCGCGCTGACGAACGCGACGCTGCCGTACATCCGGCAGATCGCCCGGCGGGGATACCAGGAGGCCATGCGCGCCGATGCCCCGCAGCGCCCAGCGCACCACGGCCGGGACCTCGCGCCGGTGCACGTCGCGGTAGACCCGCGGGGCGCCGAGCAGGACCACCCGGCCACGCGTCGTGATGGTGCAGCGCCCGGCGGCCAGCACGTTGCGCAGCCAGTCCGTGTCCGGCCCGTAGGTGAGGGCGAACAGGTAGCGGTCACCGCGCCTGAACACGATGACCGGCACGGCGTAGCGCCGCCCGGACCGCCGGCCCCGGTGGTGCACCACCGCGAGCAGCGGCGCGAACTCCAGGACTCCATCCTCCACATCGTATCGGAGTTACCGGACCGCCAACAAGAGGTGTACCATTTGTTTTACGATAAGGGCAAATCACTAAGAGAAATCGCCCGGGAGCTCAACATTTCACCCTATACTGCCAAGAATCACCGGGCCGAGGCTTTGAAATTTATCCGTTCCAGGATCAATCCGGAGGTATTTTTGACCATCCTTATGATCCTGACGAACAATTTGTAGCATCCGTTCGATTCCAACCAAGTGTGCGGGAATCTAAGTAGCTATCAATGTTTTTCGAAATATTCTTTTGACAGATCAAGGCACGACGACTGCTGTATAGCCTGGGTTATATGAGGGAGGAGCAACGATGAGATGTCAAAAGAGATGAAGAAAAACATGATATGTATTTAGATTTTCGTACACTAGTGCTCTATCCCGAACGATCCGATTTTGATCCACGTTTTTTTATTAACTTACATCATCAATATTTAATACCTGCTGGTCATCATGAGACTTGAAGAAATAGTGGCCATTTTCTTATTGTACTTCACAGGACCCGGGCCAACATGGTCTCAGCCTTCATTTCCCCAGGAAAAAGAATATTTAGTTTACGAACTAAGCCCGATCGGCGAACAGCGAGGCATCCCCTGGACTTACGACCTGGTAGATGGGGTATCCTACCAATACGCTTATGAGAAAGCCTGGGCCTCAAAAGGGCTGGATATTGCCGGCCCTACCAGGTGGCAGCCCGGTAGTACAGGGGATTATCCGATCCGGGTTCACATTACATCCGCTACCATCCGGTCCTTCAATCCAGAAACCCGCAAACTAAAATCCATGACCCGGGCGTACAACAAAACCGTGCAAAAACTTATCTCAGGAAAGGATCGGAAAAGCAGACTATTCCACAACCTGGAATCGGATATCCTCATGCCGTACCAAAAAATGCTGGAACGCCGTATTTCAGAAATCAATGGTGTAACGGCCATCTTTGGCACACCATATATCGGATCGTGGCATGGTGATTTTGAACCATCTTTTGACCTGATTTTGCAGATCTCCGAAAATACCGATACCGAAAGATTGTCGGACGTACTTTATGACCTGGCAGAACGCACTTCCCAGGACGCTTTTATCCTTGAAATGAAAAGTGATAGCCCAAATCCACATCATTCAGCATTTTACGACGATGTGGGCCATCTGCATTACCCTCAGATCCAGGTAATTTTTGAAACACCACTCACGATCATTCAAAGAGCCGCGGTCGCCCGAGCCCTCCATAATCAGGGAATCCAGGAATTCAGTATTTGCGAGGCGTACTTTTTCGTCTCCGTTATAAACTTTGATGATCACGTATCAGATCATATCACCTCCAACTCCGCACACTTTGATCAAACGATGTATCGGATCAACCAGGCCATGAAAGAAGTAGCCATGCGCCCAGGTTTTGACCCCAAGTTCAGGCTGAAAATACTTTACCGCAAATCATTATATGTGAAAGCCATAAACACTGAAGATCCAACGGACCATTCCAGGAAATATCTACGCCATAATATTTTTGAAACGCCCCATGTATTTTTCCTTGAGTAGAACTTAAAGATCCTATAACCTATACATTCCAATTTTCATCACAACCAGAATCATGATGGTACCCGACCATCTTTTTGAGAAGATTATTACTACCTTTACCATCAGTTAACTACCATTTTATGGATTTTGGAAATCTGATAGGTTTTGCAATGACCGTATTCCTGGGCCTTTTTGCTATCATGAATCCCATTGCCAACCTTCCGGCTTTTATTGGGATGACCCAGGGCATGACCTCAGTGGAAAAGAAAAATATTTCCCGAAAAGCATCCATCACTGCGTTTTTTATTGTCGCCACTTTCGTCATCCTTGGTAAAACGATTTTTAGCTTATTCGGGCTCACGGTACCCGCCTTCAAAATCACCGGCGGGATTGTGATTTTCATGGCCGGCTACGATATGATCCGTTCCAAAGAAGGGAAGAAAAAAGAAAATGAAGGCATGGATGATATTGAGGCCGGCACCAACATTGCCATTTCACCCCTTGCCACTCCGCTTATGGCTGGTCCAGGATCCATTGTTACAGCTATGACTTTTGTTTCTGACAGAACCTGGTTCTATTTTATCATCGTGCTTCTCATGGTAGGTGTGGTCTGTTTTATACATTTTATTGTCTTTAGCATGAGTGAAATCATCGTGCGTCGGCTGGGAAAAAACATCATTCCGGTAATTGGCAAATTGATGGGGCTGATCATTGCTGTCATAGGTACGGGAATGATTATCTCAGGAATAGAACTGGTGATAAGGAATTTTTAATCCAGGAGATACTGACAGATCTTTTCTCCATCGAAAACAACTTCGTCAACAAACCCCGGATGTTACCATAGCCTACAGGGATTATTTAATGAAGCATCGTCAATCAACGATCTTGTATTACGATCTTTTTATGCACCTCAAGACGTAAAAAATAGCTCACAGAATCATGAAACTAAATCATCTGAACATCGTCAATAAGAACACTACCAACCATTTCGCTTTTTCAACGAAGTAATATGCGCCAGATGATGCCGGCCATGCCAGGCGTAAAGTCCGATATTCTCTTTGAGGGAAACTTCCTTCCCAGATTGAGGGTGGATAAAAACCTTCTCCAGATCGGAGGCGGCGAGGGAGAGCAACAAGATCACCCAGCGTTCGTGTAATCCTTTGAGGAGGAGCAAGCTTGAATGAATGGGTGCTTCGGTCACATCCGGAAGCAAGGCCCATTCATCCTGCAGATAAGCTTTTATGGTCGGCCGATCTTCGGTCAGAGCCCATTTGAACCGGACAAACGAATTGAGGTGGCTGTCCGCGCAATGATGTACCAATTGACGGACCGTCCAACCCCCGGGGCGGTAAGGAGTATCCAATTGTTCATCGATCAATGATTCCACCTCAGTTGCCAATTTGTAGGGAAAGTCCTCGATTTGAGATATCCATTGATCGAGGGTTTCCCGATTAATTTCTTCGGGTTTCGCGTATTTTCCGAGGGGATATTTCATAGGATCCAAAGGCATAATTATATATTTTGAACAATAATCGAATATCATCGTCTGGAATTAAATCCCCCAAATTGATAGAGCAATCCATCGCTAATCATGACCTAATGGGCATATCCGACAAATTTCACTTCACGGAATACCCCCAGTGTCAGTTCCAAATCCCATTGCTTTCTGTAAGTATGATGGGTTGTCCATCAGTCACCAGGATCGTATGCTCGTGCTGAGCCATATAACCTCCTCTGTTTCCCACCATGGTCCAACCATCCGCCAGCACCGTGGCATAATTTGAATGGGTTGTAATAAAAGTTTCTACAGCGACCACCGAATTAACCTTAAATCGTTGTTTGTTGTACCGGTCTCTGAAATTGGTTATCTCACTGGGTTCTTCGTGCAAACTACGTCCAATCCCGTGCCCGGCCAAATTGCGAACCACCCTGAAACCCTTCTTTTTTGACTGAGATTCGATCAAATGTCCCACGTCGGATATGCGGACGCCTCCCCTTATACTGTGGATGGCCTCATGGAGTATTTCTCTGGATGCCTCAATGAGGGGTTGATGGTGGTGGAGGTCTTCACCCAGGACGAATGAATTCCCATTATCGGACCAAAAACCATCCAATTCGGCGGAGACATCGATATTGATTAAATCGCCTTCCTGGAGAA
>CALEIL010000321.1 GCA_937876435.1 uncultured Bacteroidota bacterium | reverse complement strand
TTCGGGATGAGGGATTCGGGATTCGGGATGAGGGATTCGGGATGAGGGATTAGAGTGTAGGGTTAGTACCCAAAACTCCAAATCGTACATTGTTCAGTCGTAGATTGTCACACGCAAATCCTGGAATCCTCCTCCATACGATCTTCCCACACTTCCGAGGTAGAAGTCCGTATGGTGAGGTTCCGGTCTGTTACAATTCGTAATGCATAATTCTCATCTCGTCACTCGTCACTAGTCACCGCCATTTGGACCTGGTTTTTGAGGGTCGCCAGAGATTGAACTCCGCTGGCTGTCCATTTGAGTACACCGTTTTGGTACAGGTGGACGGTAGGGACGGAGCGGATGCCCATTTCATTGGCAAAGGATTGATTTTTGTCAATATCGATTTTAATAATCCGAACCTGGTCCTTCATTTCGTCTTTGAATTGCTGTAATATGGGCGAGAATGCTTTGCAGGGTCCGCACCACGTGGCTGTAAAGTCAACCAACACTGGTGTTTCTCCCTTAATCATTTCCTGAAATGGTTGTTTTGACATGATATCATATTTTATTTCTATAAATTTGAAGAACGTTTTAAAAGCTTTGATCAAACTACTAAATCGTCTTCACCTATGAAATATGTAACGTCTTTGTTTATGATAAGTTTAATCTGCCTGTTCTCCTGTAGCAACGATGGAGATAGTGCAGGAAACGATCCACCGGTAATGAACGAAGAGGAATTGAAACGGGTGACCATGCTTATAGATCCTGCCCCGAAGACTTATCAGGAAGATCAGGTGAATAAATTGATCCAATACGCACTGGATCACGATTGGCCTGTCCACAAGACCGGGTCAGGATTGTTGTATTGGATCAGAAAACAGGGAGATGATTCACAGGTAAAAAAGGATGATACCGTTCAGGTTCGCTACAAAGGCAATCTGATCGATGGAAAAGTCTTTGATCAATCCCCTCCGTCGGGCGAACCGGCCGAGTTTAACGTGAGAAGTGTCATACCTGCCTGGCAGGAAGCCTTATCCCTGATAGGCGAAGGCGGCCAGATAGTCATTCTGGCTCATTCGGATCTGGCATACAGGGGTAGAAGAATGGGCAATGCTATACCTCCTTACTCTCCTCTGATTTTTGAAATAGAACTGATCAACGTGAATATAAGGGATTGATTACCAGATCGGGATGGAAGCGCAGCCCGAAATTGTTATCCGTGTATATTATAAATTTGTCTTGGTGCACAAGTGTGCGCTAATCCAAGTAAACGATACTATTGGCGAAAAACAATCCGACAATAGTGGTAGATATTTAGATCCTGGTGCGCTAACATCAACCCCGGTCAAACAAACTTTCACCCTTCCTTGTCGTGGATCTGATCAAAAAGATTGTTGAGACGGTACATCTCATCCAACGTGTCATCGAGGAAAAAATCTATGTCAGGAATCCGCCGGACGTGTTTGCGAATTCGACTGCTCAAATTGCTTTTTAGCCGATTTTTTTCCTGAACCAGTTCCTGAATCACCAATGCTTTATCTTCCCGGTTGTACACGCTGAGATATATTTTAGCGTAACTCAGATCGGGGCTCATCAGTACTTTAGTCACCGTGACCAGGGCGTTATGGTAAATATACGCGCCTTCTTCCTGCAATACCTGACTAAAATTTCGTTTGATCAGTTCGCCTACCTGACTTTGTCTCTTGTTTTGCATGATGTCTTGATTTTGAGTGACTAATAAGATTATGGGATACCATGAAGCGGAATATCACTCCCGGGTTTGCCTCCACATACAAACAAATATACAATTCGATTATTGTTTTAAAGAATTAGTATTTTAGCCATTTTGGACTAAACACATTGAGCTTGCTTTTACCCAGTTCGTATCTTTCTGGTAAAATCGAATTTGTCAAAGGGATTGGACCTGCCCGGGCCGGACTATTGCAACAGGAACTGGGGGTATTTCTGGTCGAGGATCTACTGCTGGACTTTCCGATCCGCTACGTAGACCGCACGGTCATTACTCCGATTTCTCAGGCAAAACAAGATGGTGAGTACGTACAGATCAAAGGAGAGCTAATGGACTTTCGGGTCGTAGGTACAAGCCGCGCCCGAAGGCTGGTGGCCCTGGTGTCAGATGAGACCGGGAGCATGGAATTGGTCTGGTTTAAATCCATCGAATGGATCACCAATCACCTCAATAGGGGAATGGAGTACGTGGTCAACGGCCGGGTGTCAAGATTCAGAAGTCAATACAATATGGCACATCCCGAAATGGAGGCGGCGCATCAAAAAAACGTAAAAACCTTTCAGACCTTTATACCGGTATACCGGAGCACCGAGAAGCTGACCAAAAGGGGACTTGATACCAAAGGCCGGAACCGGATTATGAAACCATTGGTATCGGAGATGCCAAGAGAAGCTTTTGTCGAGTACCTGCCCGATTCGATCAGGAACAAATTCAAGTTACCAGGGATTTACGACACGATCAGCCATATCCATTACCCTTCGAATCAACATCAGTTGAAAGCCGCGGAAAACAGAATCATTTTTGAGGAATTCTTCTTTCTCCAGCTGAGGATGATTAAGCAATACCTCGTCCGGAAAAAAAATTTAAAAGGACACGTTTTTGATACCGTGGGGGATTTATTCCTCCATTTTTTCCACCATTTGTTGCCCTTTGAGCTGACGGAAGCTCAAAAAAGAGTGTTGCGGGAAATCAGGAAGGATATGGGCACAGGGATACAGATGAACCGATTGCTACAGGGCGATGTAGGAAGTGGAAAAACCATCGTGGCGTTGCTTTCCGCTTTGTTGGCCAGGGACAATGGATTTCAGACGGCGCTACTGGCTCCGACGGAGATTCTGGCGCAACAGCACTTCGAGTCTCTCAACGAAATGACTGGAGATCTGAAATACCGGATTGCGATTTTGACCGGTAAAACCAAAACCGCAGAACGAAAGGAAATCCTGAGAATGCTCCGGCTCGGAGCGGTGGATCTTCTGGTCGGAACCCATGCGTTGCTCGAAGACAGGGTCCGGTTTGACAAACTGGGTCTGGCTATTATCGATGAGCAACACCGGTTTGGGGTGGCCCAGCGGGCCAAACTATGGGAAAAGGGGAAAGATCTGGCTCCCCACGTTCTGGTGATGTCCGCCACCCCCATTCCCAGAACTTTGCATATGACCACCTATGGAGATCTGGATGTGAGCGTGATCGATGAATTGCCTCCGGGAAGAAAGCCAATCCGGACGTTGCACAAAACGGAATTTCACAGATCCGATGTTATCAAGTTTATGAAAGAGGAGATTTCAAAGGGAAGACAGGTCTATGTGGTATATCCCCTCATCGAAGAATCAGAAAGTCTCGACCTGGAAGATCTCAACAATGGATACGAAAAACTTCTGATCTTTTTTCCACGTCCCCAATATCAGATCGGGGTGGTTCACGGCCGGATGACCCCCGAGGAAAAGGAAAAGGAAATGGAACGATTTTCTTCGGGGACCACGCACATTTTGGTATCGACGACGGTGATTGAGGTGGGTGTAAATATACCCAATGCTTCTGTGATGGTGATCGAGAACGCCAATCGGTTTGGACTGGCCCAGTTACATCAGCTCAGGGGACGCGTGGGACGAGGCCAGTACCAGAGTTATTGTGTCCTGATGACCGGTTCAAGTCTGGGGGATGATGCCCGCACCCGGATCGATACCATGGTCCGGACAAATGATGGATTTGAAATTGCGGAAGTGGATCTTGCTTTGCGAGGCCCGGGAAAATTGCAGGGAACCGAACAAAGCGGACGACTGACATTCCGGAAGGCTGACCTCATCGAACACAAGCATATTCTCAAAACAGCCCGCGATGTGGCTAAAAAAATCCTGGAAGAAGATCCAGATCTCAAGTCACCAGAAAACCGGGGGATACTGGCCTATCTGGAAGCCAGACATCAGTCGGCTGAGTGGTGGGGGAGGATAAGTTGAGTTGGTGTTTGTGTGTGGTTTTGGGTGTGGAAATCTCGGACCCGGAAGTTTTC
>CALEIL010000320.1 GCA_937876435.1 uncultured Bacteroidota bacterium | reverse complement strand
GTCAAAAAATATTTTAAAAAACATTGATAGCTACTTAAATTTCCGCACACTAGTGTTTATGCCTTCACGAAGAAACCATGGAAAAACATCCAGTCGGTTTATCCAATCCGGGGTATAGAATTACTAATGGCTGCCATGTAACTATGCGATGACCTACTGCCCCATGATATAGTGACAATTAATCACCTTTTCGATCAGGTCCTGCGGCAAATAGTAGTATTGATTGGTGGCTTCAAATCCAATCCGGGAATCCGCTTTGGCCAGCAAGTACAGTTCTTTTGCGATATCAATTTCAAATTGAATTATTTCGCTTGTAGATCTTCCTTCTCCAGCATTCCCTTTGATTTTGTCCCGGTTCATTATAAACTCGATCTGATTGGCCACAGAAGCGAAATGAAGGTAAATAGCTTTTGCCAATCCATAATCGGTCAACCCAATGCTGCCTTTGGAAGCATTGATCACGTCAGGAATTTTCTCCATTTCCTGAAGACCCTTTTCCCACTTGTCAGCCAGGGTACTGAATTGATTTAATAAAATTTCCGGTGGATACGAGCCTCGCCATCCATTCAAATCATCGTAAGGAAACCCAACCATCGTTGATTTGTACCCTGTAGGATTTGCGTATAATAGATTGGACGGCCCATACTGTTGCGGCGCCCGGTAGACGACGCTACCACTGTAAGGAAATTCCTTAAACGCCTCACTAAATCGGGACCAGGCCTTCCGGGCATACGGAGCACCTTCCCGGCCGTACCGTTCGATGGCTATTTCGTCTAAAACGTCTTCGACGGACAATCCGGGATTGGCAGAAAATCGCCTGGCAACCTCGAGATTGGGAGAAGGGTATCCCCCCAGGGACCAGCTCAACATATAGCCATCCACCCCTGCCATGGAAAGATTTCGGGCGTGTTCTGCGACCAGATCCAGTACGGGAATCCAGGGAACCGATGACAATTCCCAGGTATTGTTAAACTGGACTTTAGCTACGGTATTGAGTCCGCGTTCCTGAGCCGTCTTCCAGTGTCTGAGCGCTCTGGGACCCGGGCCCACCGCTGAAATAGAATATTCTCCAATCCTGGATTCCACTCCTCCACGATTAATGGGCAATGCCCATTCGCTGACCGACATAAACCACACATCCTCCGGCAATTTTTTTATAATTTCAGTCGCATCTCCATGACCATTCCATCCCCAATCCCAAACGATGACCCTGGCTTCGGGGGCCACAGAATGCACCCCGTCCGCAATCACCTTATTCACTTCGGCCAAAATATCTCCATAATCGCGCTGGCTACATCTCGGGCAATTCTCTTGTAAATTGTAGGACGCGCAATTGGTCAGATTTTCAGACGCCGTAATCGTAAACACCCCTCCCAGTCCCGGGACTTCACGAAATACATGACTCAATGAATTCCTTATCCAATCCTGGACCAACGATGTACTGGTACACATAGTCCTGAATCCCTGCCACTCAGCTCCGGCGATCTCCCTCCGATGGTCAAAAAAACTTTCAGACATAGCCCGGGGTTCGTTCATATACAAGTACACCTTTATTCCATACCTCGCAGCCCGGTCTACGATCTTCTTTAAATTTTTCAACCTTATTTCACTGCCTTCTCCAAATTCAGGAAAGGACGGCGTCCGTTCACATAGCTGATTTAAAACGACGTGCATCCATATGCCATTGACCCCCTGTATGGCCAGTTTCTCCAACAACCCTTCCGGATATGGATCCAGTTCAGGATTCATCAACGGGTCGCCAAATACCCCAAAATATGAATACACGTATCGCAAACCCTGATTATCTGAACTTTTATAACGCCCGGAACCCTTTTTACTTAGGTCGGAAATAAATCCGAATCTCGGCTCCTCATCAAAGGATTGTTCAAAATGAGTGCTAACTATTTCTCTGATTTCCGCGGCTTTTTTTTTCTCATCCTTCCCGGGTTCATGATATTTTAACGGCTCACACTTAGGTTTTAGGGATCCCAGCTTATAAAACAAGAAATCGTCCTCTTTGAGCACAAAAAATAATTCTTCTTCATCCATGTCCAGCAAATCAATTAACTGGTCATAGGGGAGCAAATGCCAATTTCGACGGATAAGTGTAATGTGCATCTGTTTTTGATAGGAAGATGGAATCTTGCGCTGGTCTTCCAGGCCCATGGATTGGGCTAACTCCATCACTTGCGTTTCGCTGCAATCCAAAACCTTCGCTAACTTTGATATTGTTACGAGGTTCCAGTTGCGCCATACAAACGTATGCAATCTACTGGGAAAATGTTCAAATTCCACGGCTTCAGGAGAGGACCCATTAGGTAGGTCGATTTGGGCAGACGTTTCCAGTCTGCAAAATATGAGAAGTCCAACCAACAACAAAGCGTTCTTCATCCTAATCTTTTTGCAAACTTATGTTTATTATCCAAGAAAAATCCCGAAACCCGTTTATATCAAATAACAATTTTGTACCCGAGCTTGCTCTGATAAATAGAAAGATCTAAGCTTGCACTAAGATGGTTTTGATTGGCCTTCTTATGACCGAAAATTATTTAGGACAAATGCGAATTTAAATTTATGTAAATCTCTCCGATTTCAAACACCCAGTGGCGAGGATAGGGTTATACCGCGATGCATATACTCGGGGCGTTTGGGATTGGCCGACCCATACCCATACCCAGGCGGGCTGAAAGGCATAGCCGTAGATCTGTCGAGTATTTTCAACGAAGAGATTCGCCAATTTTTGACACAAAAACCGGTCAAATTCGATCGTTTTGAGTATAGTACCTCTATTTAGTTTTATGTGCTCCAAAATTTATCGTATTTGTATTGGTTTTCTGAAATAACTTGCATAATGTGTCATTTGTGAGATGTGCAACAGCCAATTTACTTCCCAAATTCCGGACACGAAATGTCGTCCTATGACAAACTTACCCCAAGCAATCATCAATAAAAAGCATCCTCCAAATAATGTCCAGTGGACGTTCATACTCATTTCATAACACGTCAGGAAAACAATTCAAAACACACCCCTAAGACAACTTGCATAGGACCTCCTATCAGAACATTTATTAAATCCTTTACAAGATATTAATATCAAACCGGTTGTCAAGTATCAGAACAAAATCTTCAACCAGGATCCACTCATTAAAACAGCATCAATTATTCTCCCAGTTGAACCTCCTGGAAATAAATAACAATACATCCACTAGCGATTCTCGCCAGTATTTCCAATTGTGCCCACCATCTCGTACGCGGTATTCGTGCGGAACTTCTTTTTTGCGCATGGTGATATGGACCATGGCATTTCCTTCGTACAAAAAATCATCATCACCACAGTCGATATACCATTTTACCGACTGCAATTTTTCCAAATCACCATCCTCAATCTGAGCCACAACACTGCGCTCTCGGAAATATTTTTCTCTTTCTTCCATCGAAGGATTGGGTTCTCCGCGACGAGCAAAGTACCGATCTACATCCTCAAGTCGTACCGGACCCGTGGATGCGCTCATCGGACTAGCCGAGTCCCACAATTCAGGGCGTTGCAGAGCATACCGGAAGGTGCCACCTCCACCCATCGAAAGTCCGGAAATGGCCCTGTACCTTTTTTTCGTCCGTATCCTGTATTCGGACTCGATAAAGGGCATAAACTCCTCAAAGAAGAAATCCTCATAACGCCATTCACCATCCGGACTATTGAAATACCCTCTTTGTCCGGTCTGCGCATCGGGCATCACCACAATCATGGCGGTTGATTTTCCTTCAGCGATGGCTTTGTCCATGATCTGTTTGACTTCTCCTTTTTGCACCCATCCGGTATGGTCGTCTCCGGCACCGTGCAACAGATAAAGCACCGGATAACTGCGTTCGGACGTCTCATAATCGGGTGGCAAGTAAATCGAATATTTCCGTTCCATTTCCAATATTTCACTGGTCATTGACAAATCATCGTATACCACACCAGATTGGGTGAAAACCAATAAGGGCATGAACACCAAAAGGGAGATCATCATTATTTTCATGATTCATATTTAAGGCTTTACTAATCAACTTAAAAGATATACACACCCCCCTTTTCGAATATTCACCGATTTCTCAATGAATCCAGCAATCGATCCAGCCCCTTCAATTCCTGCTCCAGACCCACCCTGGCATCGCGTTGGTGATCGTGATTGATGATACCTACCGGCCCCCGGTAATTGCTTTCCAATACCACACGAAGCATATCGTATTCTGCATCGCCCTCGCCGATTCCATAAAAATT
>CALEIL010000319.1 GCA_937876435.1 uncultured Bacteroidota bacterium | reverse complement strand
TTTTGAGTCAGGTCAAGGCGCTTCGAATGAGTATAGCCGGGGTTCTATGATTGAGAAGCAACGATGAGATTTCAAAAGATCCCGAATGAAATTAAAATTCTTGTCTGGACGGAATACTTGTGGTTATCTTCACTTAAAATTTGTGGTTTGTGCACGTATTCGGGAATTAATTTCTAAATTTCAATTGAAAAGCTACAGGATAAAGTACTCATCTGAACCAATTGAACATTTTTGAGGTTTTAATCTTGTGTGAATCAAAGCGCGGTATGGAAATGAACGTCACGTATGATGATAAAGCCCTGGCTGATGTCCAGGCAGCTTTTGACAGTTTGATGTTGTCTTTGGAAGGTAAGATGACAGGGGAGGATCGTGTCCAGATCCAAAAAGCCTTTGATATCGCCAGCGAATCCCACGCCGGGCAAAGACGTAAATCCGGGGAACTTTATATCTTCCACCCCATCGAGGTGGCGCGCATCTGCGTGGATGAAATGGGTCTGGGACCCACCGCCGTCATCGCTGCCCTGCTGCACGACACGGTGGAAGATACTTCGATCACCCTGGAAGATATAGAAGACCTATTTGGCAAAAAGGTGAGTCTGCTCGTCGATGGGCTGACCAAACTGGCCAAGTCCTACCAAACCGATACGCCTCAGGCTGAAAATTTCAGGAAAGTTCTGAGCACGCTGCTTTTCGATGTGCGGGTAGTATTGATCAAAATGGCAGACCGGCTGCACAATATGCGGACCATCAAGAGTATGACCCGGGAAAAGCAATTGAAAATAGCCGCCGAAACCAGTTATATATACGCTCCCCTGGCCCACCGGCTGGGATTTTACAATCTGAGGACCGAATTTCAGGATATTTCCCTGAAAGTGATGGAGCCGGACATCTACAGGAACATCGCCAAAAAACTGAACCAAACCAAGACGGATCGGGATAAATACATCCAGGGATTTATCGAGCCACTCAGACCGAGTATCGATGCGCTCAATGTGGCCTACCGGATCACCGGAAGGCCCAAGTCTATCTCGTCGATCTACAATAAAATCAAGAAAAAAAATGTGCCTTTTGAGGAGATATACGATCTCTTCGCGGTGAGGATTATCGTCGATGTGCCCCATGAACTGGAAAAACAAACGTGCTGGCAGATTTACTCCATCGTCACCGATGTTCATACTCCCATCCCGGAACGGTTAAAGGATTTTATTTCCACTCCCAAATCCAACGGGTACGAATCCCTGCACACCACGGTCATTGGTCCGGAAGGGACTTTTGTGGAAGTCCAGATCCGGTCCGAACGGATGGATGAAATAGCCGAAAGGGGGTTTGCGGCGCACTGGAAGTACAAAGGCATCAGCAATCACAATTATTTTGATCCATGGCTCGACAGCATCCGGGAGATCCTGGAGGATGAGGAAAAGGATGCCATCGAATTTATCAATGACTTCAAGAACAACCTCTTTAGTGAAGAGGTCTTTGTCTACACGCCAATGGGCGAAGTCAAGGTTTTGCCCAAAGGAGCCACCGCCCTGGATTTTGCCTTTAGCATCCACACCGATATCGGGTATCACTGCATCGCCGTCAAGGTCAATAAGAAACTGGTGCCCATGGGGTACGTACTCCAAAACGGCGATCAGATCCACGTCACCACTTCCAAAAACCAAAAGCCTACCGAGGATTGGCTCAAACTCGTGATTACTTCCCGGGCCCGATCACAGATCAAATCGGCGATCAAGGAGGAAAAGAAACGAATCGGTGAACTCGGCAAGGAGGCTTTGATGCGGAAATTCAGAAACCTGAAACTGGATTTTGAACACAACGTCGATCAGGTGGCCGAAGAAGCCGGTTATGACAGCCGCATCGATCTGTACTACGATATCGCCCAGGATAATATTTCCATCCAGAACATTTTCAAAAAAATCGATGTGGAGGATGGGGAAATAGTGGAACATCCCGCCAAGGAAAAAGCCAAACCAGCCAATCAGCCACTCCCCAAAAGACCCCGGAAAAAGACCGATACGGCGATTATCATTCTCAACGGCGAACCAGGAGAACGATATCAGTATTCCTTCGCCAATTGTTGCAATCCGGTCAATGGCGATAATATCTTTGGATTTATTACGACCAAGGAAGGCATCAAGATCCACCGGTACAACTGTCCCAACGCTCAACATTTGTTATCCAATTACGGATATCGGATAATGAAGGCAGACTGGGCGAACAATATGGACAAAGAGTTTGTTGCAGACTTGAAGATCGTCGGGATCGACCAGGGAGTAGGAGTCATTCAGAATCTGACCAGGCTGATTTCCAACAAATTCAATCTCAATATCCGGTCGTTTCACATCGAAGGTGAAGAGGGTTATTATGAGGCGAGGATCAGTTTGCTGATACACAATACAAACCAACTGCAGCTCATAATCAAATCACTGAATGAAATGGATGGGATTTCCAGCGTGAGGCGAATCGAATAAAAAATATCAAAATGGTATCTGAAGAAAAGAATAAAGAAATTTACGATCAGGTCAAACAAATTTTCACTACCCATCTGGAGAAGAATAAACTGCGGAAAACCCCGGAACGCTACGCCATACTCAAAGAGATCTACAACCGGGATGATCATTTTGATGCAGAAGCGCTGTACATACAGATGAAAAATCAAAATTACCGGGTCAGTCGGGCAACGGTATACAATACCCTGGACTTGCTGGTTAGTTCGGATCTGATCAAACGACATCAGTTTGGTAAAAACCTCGCCCAATACGAGAAATCATTCGGATTTAAGCAGCACGATCACATCATTTGCGTGGAATGCGGAAAAGTGCTGGAGTTTTGCGATCCCAGGATCCAGGAGATCAAAAACATGATGGGTAATCTGATGGATTTCAAAATCACCCACCACAATCTCAATCTTTACGGCCGGTGCAAGGACGGATGCGATGAAAATCCGGCATAATTTCTGCATTTAATCGACATTCTGATAATATTGGCGTAATTTTACGGCCTGGTTTTAAACAGCAAACACAATCCATATTTATGTTGGTAGATGTTATTTTGGGACTCCAATGGGGGGACGAAGGAAAAGGCAAGATCGTAGATAGTCTGGCCACGGATTACAATTATATATGTCGATTCCAGGGCGGACCCAACGCGGGGCATACGCTGATCTTTGACGACAAGAAATACGTGTTGCATACGATTCCCTCCGGAATCTTTCGCGAACACATCACCAATGTGATCGGAGCCGGCGTGGTCATCGATCCGGAAACGCTAAGCAAGGAAATAGCGAACGTTGAACAGGAAGGGATTCAGGTTTCCAAACAGTTGCAGATATCCAACCGCGCACACTTTATCCTTCCCACGCACCGACTACTCGATAAGGCATCGGAAGCGGACAAGGGCAAAGCCAAAATCGGTTCTACGCTCAAAGGGATCGGTCCGACTTATATGGACAAGACAGGTCGAAATGGTCTGCGGTACGGCGATCTGTTTGCACCGGATTTTCGGCAGAAATATGAGAAACTAAAGGAAAAGCACCTCCGGTTGTACCAATTATATGGGGAGATAGATTTTGATCTGTCCTCCGAAGAAGAACAATGGTTTGCCAGCCTGGATAAGATCATGGATATCCCGCACATCGACGCAGAGTATGTGCTCAACAAGGCGTTGGCGGACAATCAGTCCATTCTGGCAGAAGGCGCTCAGGGCACCATGCTCGACATCGAATACGGCACCTACCCCTACGTCACTTCTTCCAACACCACCAGCAGTGGAGTATGCAGCGGACTGGGCATCGCACCCTCCAGAATCGGCGAAGTGATCGGAATCACCAAGGCCTATTGCACCAGGGTAGGGAGTGGCCCTTTCCCGACCGAACTCTTCGATGAAACCGGACAAAAGCTTCAGGCTGCCGGTCATGAATTTGGAGCGACCACCGGACGACCCCGGCGCTGCGGATGGATGGATCTGCCTCAGCTCAATTTCAGCATCATGATCAATGGGGTGACAAAATTGGTCATTACCAAGCTCGACGTACTCTCCGAATTTGATCCCGTATTGGTCGGTGAAAAATACAAAATCAACGGTCAGCTCACCACCGAGCTGCCCTATGATCTGGAAGCGAACCAAATCGAAGTGGAATACCGGGAAATTCAGGGATGGAATGAAGACATTACTTCCGCCAGGGAATTTAATGAATTACCAGTTCTGGCACAGGATTACGTCCGGTTCCTCGAAAATCAAACCGGCGTACCCGCTTTTATCGTCTCCAATGGACCGGGACGGGATCAGGTGATCCGGCAGTCAGTTGAGGCGTTGAGGCATTGAGGTGTTGAGGCGTTGAGGCATTGAGGTGTTGAGGCGGAGTGTTTGTTTGATTGTAAATTTCTCTCTCGTCCAATGGGTGGTCACGACATATTGTCAAAATCTCTCGTCCAATGGGCCAAGGCCCATTGTCGAGCAGGCACACAGCTGGGGTTGTGTTGTTGTACCCAGGAAACAAAGCAATTATCACTCTCTTCCCCTCTAAGTACTAAGTACAAAGCTCTAAGTACTAAAACCTATCTGATCAACTGAATCGGCCATACCATTTCTTCGGATTCCCCATTCTCCATTTGTAGGACAGCTTTGACCACATACACGCCCGTCGGTGCTTCCTGTCCATTGATGGTGCCATCCCAGGAATGACCGGTTGCCGGTCCGCCGCTCTGCTTCGGACTGTTGTAGATCAGACTCCCGTACCGGTCGAAGATGAGCAATTCCGATACGCCAATGATGGTTTCTGAGATAGGGATGGAAAAGAGATCATTGTGACCATCGGCATTGGGAGAGAATGCATTGGGCAGACTCCATTCTTCCTGCTCTATTTCATCTGTTAACAGTACGATCCGGACACTATCCGTAAACACACATCCAGGCGGAAAGGAGGCTTCGAAGGTGAGAATCCCATCCTCCGGAGGGACCCAATCCAGAGTAAAAGAATCCGAAACCACTTCGTCCTGAAATATCCAGCGCGGATCGGTCATTTCGGATTCCGCATCGATGGTGAATTGGAAAGGACTTGTCGGAGTTAAAGACACTTCTTCCGGGAACGGTGGATGTACCCGGACCGGGGCGGCTATGGAGACAAAGAGCGTGGTGTCGATCCGGCAGTTGCCATCCCATACCGAGAGCCTGTGTACTCCTTGTGAAAGTGGAATGGTCTCCAGAGGTCCGAGTGTATCTCCGTCATCGATACGTAGGTGAAAGTCGGTTGTGGAGATCTGAAGATCCAGGGAAATGAATTCTTCTCCCGGACACCGGACCAGGTCCTCTTCCTCCCAGGAAAGGGCCAGACCCGTATTCGTCGACATTTCATAGGTCAGGTCCAACGAGCAGTGATTGTCATCCGTGATCCGGAAAGTATGCATCCCGGTGGGAATGTCAGTCATCAGCGGCGCCGGGTATTCCCGCTCTCCTTCCACCCACCGATATTGGTAATTCCCATGGGACGGAGACACCTCCAGTGGTACCTGTCCCAGAGGCTGTCCGCACGACGGCGGGAGGACGGAAGCGGAATCTATGCGGGCCTCAAATCCTGCCATGAGCGATTCCGGTGACACATCGATGAATCCGGCCGAGGTCGATCCAAACCGGTTGTACACGTTCAGGTCGCGTCTGCCGTATGGAATATCCCGGATAACGATTACAGAATCGGTGAATGTGGAATCGGGAATATCGCTGCCCGGGAACGAATACGTATAGGGTGCGCTGTGGCCGATGATGGTAAGTTCCAGATCAAAGTGCTCCGGAGTTTCCGAGCACAATAGCCGGGATTCCAGCAAGAACCGGTTGTCATCCGGAAGGCGCACGATGCCGGTATTGGCGACGTGATCGGCCTCAATGCCGATGATCTCAAAACGGAGGGAATCGCCTTGGGGTCCTGGTGGTATGGTCGATATGGGGACAGATGCCGGTCCGGCTACCTGCGGAATGACGCAAAGCTCAAACAATACCGCATCGTTGGGTATGATCAGCGTGTCGTTCCATCCGGCTCGGGGACGCAGGCTCAGTACATCATAGTCACCCACACGGGAATGATCTTCCATAAGAACCGGTTCCAGTAATCGATGAATGTTCCGGAGTCCGACAAACTTCAGAGAATCCGAATGGAAGTAAAAAGGTATGGTGAAGTCCGTGATCGAATTCATATTCCTGGCGGTGACCGGGATGCAGACTTCCCGGTCCCGGAAGCCGGATACCGTGTCGAGGTGGAGCCGTACCAGGGGAAATGGATAAGGATAACTTTCGTTTGTAGCAAATCCGCAACCGGAATTCTTCTGATTTAAATTGATGTCGTATAAAGCATCTTTCCGCGTGAGGTTCAGGCGGATGGTCCGGTTGTCGTAGAGCGTAAAGGAGACGGGATTGCGGTATTCGTCCCGTACGATAATGTCCATGATGTCGGTGATGGCTACCTCTTCCGGCCATTGCGGAAATCGGATTAATCCCATTCCTTCTTCGGCGGCGTAATCGATATGTCCCGAAGGATGTATTACTTTTATCTTATTATCCGGCAACAGTCGAATGCAGTCTCCTTCGAATAATTCATCCGGTGAGTCACCACCGGTATGATTCACCAGTGCGGGGATTAGGTAAAAGAGCTTCCCTAGTTCCAATAACCCACCGATCCATATTTTGGTATTCGGTTCAAAGGCGATGGGATGACCAATATCAGAAAGGACGACCAGTTCCAGAAATTCTTCCGGAGTGGGATTATCTGATTCGGGGATATCCCGGAACAGAAAAAAACGGATGCCCTGGGGTGTCGAGGTATCCGGATCTTCCCATTGGAGGTCAGGGTCTCCGGGATCTGCATGCAGAAATATGCTATCTTTTCTTTCCCAGTTCTGACATTCCAGATCTAAAAACAATCCCTCTAACAATTCCCGGTGGTCTTCCATATTGACCTTATAATACTGGATATCAATTTCCCCTGTGTAGATACAGTCCTGTGTATAAAGCTCCGTGTAGTACGTTCCCAAAAGAAAGAACACGGTGAATAGAATACCAAACCTGGTGCGCTTGATTACGGGCAAGGATCTATGGATTGGCCTAAGTAAGACGGACTGAGATCCACTGAACACACTGGATCCAGCGGCGCGCTTGTGTGGACCACAGGGGTTTGGAACCGGGCGATATCAAAGTAGATTTGCAAATAATCCTGGCTTGTCATTTTGACTGTATTTAGGTGTGAAATAATGAGTCTTAAAATAGGCACATATATTGTAGAATTCTATAAAATGGATAGAAAACCAATTAATTTAACACAAATTTAATATTTAGATGGTAAATAACCATAAAATATCTGGTGTTTCAGATTATAGTAAAAAAGGCTCGGAGTCCTGTTCACAATGATAATTGAATTAATCAGAATGTAAAATATTGTAAATGTCTACCTTTCCAAGTACATCATATTTCAGATGAAATTATGTTAAAATACGGTGTTTCAATGATTTTGTCGTATTTTCTTCTTAATTTGGAATTCACGACTACAAAGACATACATTTAAAATTTTAGGGCTATGAAAAATTTACTTTATTTTAAGATACCAAAAGAAAATTGTCTTCTCATTGCCATCTATATGCTTTTCTTTGTAACGACTGCAACTAGCCAGAATGACTGCGGGACCGAAGAAGTACCTTCGGGTTTTGGGATGCTAACATCTCCCTGTATTGATATGGATATCGATGAAGTACCGGTCAAAACGATACGAGTTTCCTTCCATATCTTCCAAAAAGATGATGGGAGCGGGCACATCCAAAATGATGCCGCAGGAAATGATTACCTCGATGCGATTGAATGGAGTATGAATCATTACATGATCAATCTGCCCATGTTTGATTACACGACTTCATCCCCTTACTATACCGACTCCAAAATCAGGTATGAAGTGGTGAAAAAAAACTTCTATCAAAATACTGAGATGTGGAAAAAGGGAAATTATAAAACCACAGCTAAAGGAGATTCGTTGTATAATTTCATAATGTCCCAGTCCATCCCATATAAAACAACCTCTGTTCATCTATTTATGCCCGGTAATTTTACCGGTATTGAGGAGGACTTTGGTGGTGTAGCATGCGGTTTACAGTGCAATGAATGGTCCACAACCATAGGTGTATATTATAAGTTCATCAATAGTTCTCCCTCAAACCGCAATCATTGGGATCCTGCTAAGGTTTTTCGTCATGAATTGGGTCACAACTTTGGCCTTTGGCATACTTTTGATGGCGATAATTGCAGTGACACACCACCATTAAGCGCTTGGAGTACCAATAATATGATGGATTATGGAGATATGCAAACCCTGACACAGTGCCAACTATCCAAAATGCATAAATGGCTGGAAACCAATACAGGCATTGTTAAAAGTGGATTACCCAATTATTCCATCTCAGGCCAAATTGACTGGTCCGGTGGAAGTGCTGCATTAAGTACATCCAATTTTGTCCCGGATCGGGAAATTGAGGTAGAGATAAGCGCCCCTGGCGAAACATATTTTACCTGGACCAAAACCGGTGGCACTGGTCAATGGTGGGCTAACGCCGGAGGGTTCTATGCAGATATTGATATTGGCACATCAGATTACATCGTTTTTAAAGTAGAAACAGAAGCCAATTGTAATGATGTAACCGAATATTTCGATTTTAATTACACCGGAAGTTTTTATAAAGTCTATCCCAATCCAATGGAGAATATACTTCATATCGACGTTAATAAAGAAAAACAGGGATATGCACGCGGTTATAATTTTAGTAATTCCATGCATCAACTTAAAATTTATGATCAATACAAATCATTGAAAATAAGCCGGGAACTGATCACGGATTCCGAAACACATGCCATTGATGTATCCGGCCTACGAAATGGACTCTATCTCGTAGAAATTCAGAATCAGTATTTTACGAAAGTATTTAAGATCCAAAGATTATAATCCATGCGACGCGATACACTCATTTTTCTGATATGCATCTCATTCTTGTCTCAGCGTCTACAGGCCCAAAACGATGGTGTGGAATGGGCGCCGATAGGTGCAACCTGGCATTATGACTACACATATTTATCCACTCCCAAGGTGGATTACATCCTAATGGAATCGACAAAAGATACGGTTGTGAATGAAAAAAATGCACGCTTGATCGAGGGCAGGATTTTTTCAGAGGGTGGCTTCAGCATCCCAGCCACAGATCGGTATGATGATGGAAGCTACATTATATATCAACAAGGTGATTCCGTGTTTTATCTAAGAGAAAATAAATTTGAACTCTTGTATGATTTTAGTATGGAAGTAGGAGATACGATGAATATCGTCACTCCCAATGGTCATAATCCAAGACGTGGAATAGACACCCTCCTCCATATTAGGGTTGATTCCATTGGGATTGTGGTATTGAATGGAGACACCTTGAGGAGGCAGGTGGTGAGTATGAATCGTGAAAAGTATCACTCCACGTACATTTTCAGGGGTGAAATCATTGAAAAAATCGGGGCGGAGACCTTTTTTCTGCCTTACAATGGCCTGATCTGCGATCTTTCCTGTCCCAATCCACTTCGATGTTACCAGGATAGTTCGGTTTTTTATACTCGAACCGAGTTGGCCTGTGATACTACTTATGTGTTTACTTCCACGGAAAGCCTTATATCCCTCCCCGATATCCGCTTGTTTCCCAATCCTGTTTTCTCGGGTAGTAGTCAATTTCACATCGAAGGACCAGACCGGTTTACCTGGCGACTGCGCGATATCCATGGACGAACGCTATACCGTTCTGACCGCGTGACTTTTGGAAAGGGAACCGCTTCGCTCCCAACCGGACTCTCTCCGGGATTGTACCTGGTTGAGATACGAACCGGTGAACGGACTTATGTCCGAAAATTGGTGGTGAATTGATGATGGTGCGTTAATGGCATGTACAGGGTAATTTGGAAAACTCTATACTCTATACTACATGTTTATGTTGTCCTTCGGTCGTAGTTTTATTCCACGAAGGTTCCCAGTGAAGATCATGGATATTAACAACATATAAACGCGCATCGTAATATATTAAGGTGGACTCCTCCTTCTTAATAGGAAGTAGATAAACACCTTTTAACATACGAGCAGAGGCAATATATTAAATTTATAATCAGTTATATCCTTATATTAACTCTAAATTCATTTAAATAAGGGTAGCCATGGATAATCCAAATTCAAAATCCAAGGAACGGGAAGGGATTAAAGAGAACAGAGACAAGAAAAACCAGAATATCGATGAACGAGAACAGAAAATCGATGAACAACTTGAACAAACATTTCCGGCTAGCGATCCACCTTCATATTCCCAACCAGGCAACGATGGTATAGAGGAAGAATAGTAAAATTGATCCGACCTGTTAGATCATGGCCTCGATTCATCTTTCCAGGAAGGCAGACTCAGTTCGTCGCATGCATCTCGCCAAGACAAAAATTTTAATTTCATTCGGGATCTTTATCCTGACAGAGTATTAATCCTTTAGCAATGAAATTAAAAATCCCTCGATCCGTTGTCGCATCCGGGTGGCCGAACATCCATAATTGTCCAGCATCACACAAAAGGCCAGTTCCCGGCCACTTTCCGTGGTGAGGTATCCGGTATAGCTACGCTGACGACCGATGTATCCACTCTTCGCAAAAATCCTCCCGGTCCCGTGATATCCGCGCAACATATACTGCAAAGTGCCCTCCTTTCCCATTTCAGGTAAGGTAGATTTCAGAGATAGATACCAATCCTGATCGTTGAAAACAGCCACCAGCGCCCGGACAAAATTCCCGGCAGAAGCCGTATTCCGGGGACTCAATCCACTTCCGTCGCGAAAAAACATTTGGTCTTTATCCACTCCCCTGGATTCCCAGAATGCCTCGAGCGCTTCCAGTCCACATCCGTATTGAGACATGTGGTGGCCATCAACGCAAAGCAGCTTGAGCAGCGCTTCTGCGTACAAATTCACAGACCTGTGATTGGTGACCCGGGCGATGTCAATCAACGGTGGTGATAAAATAGAAAAGAGCACGTTAACCGGGTTGACGAGCTCTCCGGTTACCATCACGCCTCCCTCTACCTGAATCTGCGATTCTTCCAGGTATGTTTTCAGCCGTTGGCCAAAGAATGCCGGCGGATCGGTCAGACTTCCCCGGATGGAAAAACTACCGCTTCCTGGGGGTATCGTACCCCGGACGGTAGCGCTGGTGGAATGAGGTGCGGCATAGATATACGCCTGATCGCCGCTGCCTTCCGGGCCGGTCCGCACCTCATTGTGAATCGCAAATGGTCCCAGATCGGGGATCGTTCGGAGAATGGACGTCAATCGACCCTGGGTTTGATTTTGATTGAAAAACAACCGGTATTCGTTGTCGTGAATATTGAGTCCCCAATGGCCTGCCCCGTAATAATTTCCCAGATCAGACCACGGCCATCCACCTGGCACGTGTTGGCCCGGAGATCCACTGATATCGATCAGGATGTTTCCTGTGACCCTATTTACGCCAAGCTCGCGCAAGTTACCCACCAGAGAATCCGCGATCATTTCTATGCTCCACGCATCATCAAAATAGCCGGAACCCAGGGTAGGATCTCCGGAACCTACGACAACCAGATCCCCTGTTAATGATCCGTTGGCCATACCTCCCTTGTAGCCTACTATGGTTTGATATCTAAAATCATCGCCCCTTAGTTGCAATACCGCCGCTGTGGTTAAAAGCTTTTGTATGGAAGCCGTAGGAAGCGCCCGCTCGGGATCGTAACTATAAACTTCTTTCTCTGATTCCAGATCCATGACCATAATACTGGCCGACCCTGCTTCCATACAATCGCTCCCCAGTAATTCGGCAGCTATGTTTTTCTGTGCAGGAAGTATTGAGAATGTTACCAGCCAGATGGTCAAAACCAGGAATAAATATCTGTACATAATCACCTGCCAATATACAAATCACCCCGTTCTTAAACGGGTCTATCCAGGATATTTTTAGTAGCCCGATAATATTTTTACCATTCCATTTAAATTATTCGAAAATCTGCGAAATCCGCCAAATCCCCGAATTCCGCGGGAGATACTTTGGCGAAGCCCCAAACGCACGAAGTGCCAAACGAAAAGCGAGCACCGCGAGCTTTTCACCAACCGGCCGAAGGCCATCAAACGTGTCGTGAGCACAGCGAACGACACCCAAACGGTTGGTGAGCCCCGCGAACCAACCCCAAACGTGGCGGGAGCGCAGCGAACGACACCCAAACGGTTGGTGAGCCCCGCGAACCAACCCCAAACGTGGCGGGAGCGCAGCGATCGACACCCAAACGTCGAATTTGCTTCGCAAATTCGACTAGTACGCCAGGTTAAACAACGCATCCCCTACATTCACGACCGGTATGTTGTTGTGCGCGATCAGATATCCGGGTTTGTGCGCCAATACGGTGGTTTTTTCCGTCCCGTTGGGGTTGTAAATATGTCCCAGGACGTCCCCTTTTTTGACCGTTCGGCCCGACCCTTCGGTCCATATGAATATCCCCGATTGATGGGCCCGGATCCAATTGGTCTTTTTAAAATCATGATATCGCGGACCAAAAGAAAATTCCGCCGGGATCATCGATTTGGCTTGCAGGAGCTGTTTGATCCCATCCAGTCCGATTTCGATACTATGACCGTCCAGTCTGAGGGATTCACCGCCCTCGTATACTATCACAGGGATTTTTCTCGAACGGGCTTCCGAACGGAACGTTTTGGGTATGGTTCCCTTCTCGAGAAGGATGGGGGGATTGAATATCTCGGCGAGTTTGCGGGCCTCGGCAGACTTTGGAGAATACCGTACCTGCGGAAAATTGAACCGGCTGTCCGCACCCGTATGGAAATCGATCGCAAAATCAACCAACGGCAGGATTTTACGGGTCATCATATGAGCGACCCTGGACGCCAGCGAACCCCTTGAATTTCCGGGAAAACTCCGGTTGACATCCTTCCCATCCGGTACATACCGGGAAAAATTCATAAACCCGTAGATATTGAGTACCGGAATGGCGATCACAGTGCCGGCGATCAATTCATCGAATAAACCTGAAAATATCGCCTGTCGCACGATCTCGATTCCGTTGATTTCATCTCCGTGCATACCCGCCAGCACGAGCATGGTCGGTCCCGGAGCGATGGATCGAAAAACGTGAGATTTGACGTACACTCCAGTACCGGTCGGCAACGCCCCTACATACAAATTGATTTCTTTGTTTTCCCCTGGCTTGATCTTATACTGACCGATCTGCATACAACCTGTTTTTGAGTAACCGGCAGCCTTTCTCCACGTAATCCACTATTCTCGCAGCTACGTTGACACCGGTGGTACCTTCTATTCCTTCCAGTCCCGGAGAAGCGTTCACTTCCAGCACGAAGGATCTGTCCTTCCCTCTCAGGATATCCACCCCGGCGATCCCCAGACCCAATACCTCACAGGACCTGAGGGCTATGCTCTGCTCCTGAGGAGTGAGCCGAACCATCCTCGCCGTCCCTCCCCGGTGAAGATTGGATCGAAATTCTCCCTCCATTGCCTGTCGCTGCATCGAAGCCACGATGTGCCCATCCACCACAAAAACCCGGACGTCGGTCCCCGCCGATTCCCGGATGAATTGCTGCAACATGGCCTTTTGTTTGAGATGGTACATGGTCTCCAGGATGGTCTCGGTGCTCTTGTAACTATTCGCGATCATCACCCCCAGTCCATGGGTACTGTCCAGAAGTTTGATAACGACCGGCAATTTCATGTGGGCTTTGAAAAACTGCTCGTTAAACTGGAGATAATTCATGATCATCGTATCGGGGATAGCGATATGATTGGCTGCGAGATGTTGCAGGCAACTGAGTTTGTCGCGGGAGCGCATCAACGCATCGGACGAAGTCGATGAAAATACACCCATCATCTCAAACTGCCTGATGACCGACGTCCCCAGCGTGGTGACCGAACTGCCAATCCGCGGGATGATGGCATCAAATGGGCCGATAGGAAGCCCATTGGACCGGATCTGAAAATCCCCCTCGCGTATCAGTAAATCAATCGATAAGTGGTCAATGATTTCCACTTCGTGTCCACTTCTGAGGCAAGCACGGACCAAACTTTGAGTAGAGTATAATGCACTACTTCTGGAAAGAATCGCTATTTTCATGCGTTGAAATTATTCAATCGGTGAGAAAAATATAAATAAATTTTTGGAAATTAGATTAAACGATAAAAGAATAGTCAGGGGATGGGCTTTTTTCGACTGGGCCAACTCCGCTTTCGCCCTGGTTATCTCGGTCGCGGTCTTCCCGGCTTACTTCATCAAAATGACTCCTGACACTATTCCCATTCTGGGAATGGACATCAGCAACAGCGCTTTGTTCTCCTATACCATCTCAGCGGCCTACCTTCTTATAGTAGTCGCTTTGCCCTATTTATCGGGCCTCGCGGACTATAGTGGTCGACGGAAATACTTCCTGAAAAGATTCACCTGGATGGGGGCCATCGCGTGTATTTTATTGTTCTTCTTTACCGGTACAGACACCTTGTGGATTGGACTTCTGGCCTTTATGTTCGCCCAGATCGGCTTTGACGGTGGAAAAGTCTTTTACAATTCCTATCTCCCCATCATAAGCAGTACCGATCAATACGACCGGGTCAGTGCCCAGGGTTTTGCGTACGGTTATTTTGGAAGCGTACTGCTCCTCATTATCAATCTTCTGATGATTCAATTCCCGGCATCATTTGGCCTGCCCGATGGAGATCTGCCGGCCAGGATATCGTTTGTGATGGTAGGATTGTGGTGGATCGGATTTGCCCAGATCCCTTTCAATCGGTTGCCCGGGGATCAACCCACCAGTATCCAAAATGGGTTGTCGCAGGGGATGAAGCGTCTCCGCACGGCGCTTCGTGAACTGTGGCCGCATAAAAACACCCTGAGATTTTTGGTTTCGTTTTTCTTCTATAGCGCAGGTGTACAGACTATCCTGTATCTGGCAGCCGCCTTTGCGGAAAAAGAACTGGATTTTGCCACGGCCGAACTGATCATTCTTATACTCATTCTGCAAATCGTGGCGATCGGGGGAGCGTGGTTGTTTGCCTGGGTTTCCGGTAAACGGGGAAACAAATTTTCCCTGATGATCATGCTGGTTATCTGGATGATGATCTGTGTCTTAGCCTACGGTACCCGCGAGTCTATCCAGTTTTACCTGATAGCCGTATTGGTGGGGCTGGTGATGGGAGGGATTCAATCGACCAGCCGGGCAGCTTATTCAAAATTGCTGGACGGGCAACAGAAAGAGAATCTGAATTCGTACTATAGCTTTTACGAGGTGTTGGAAAAAGCTGCCATCGTGTTCGGAACCTTTTCATTTGGCCTCATCGATCAATTGTCGGGGAGCATGCGCAATAGTATTTTGGCTCTGACGGTTTATTTTATAGTCGGATTATTGATCCTCAGCCAGGTAAGATTTCGACGCAGTGTATAGATGCAAAGACAACAATTAATCATCCGGGATATTTTATTTCATAAAGAGATATGAGCGAAATTACTATAGACGAGAAATCGGGTCGGTTTGAATGGGACCTGCAAGGACAAAAAGCCTTTTTACTCTTCCGGCCGGTAGAGGAAAACACGTGGGCGTACACCTACGTATTTGTGCCCCCTGTATTCCGGGGGCAGCAATTTGCTGAAAAACTCACCCGGTTTGCCCTGGAATACGCCCGGGAACGAGGCGTCCGGGTACAACCTGTATGTCCCTATATCCGCGCTTATGCACAGAAAAATCGGGAAGAATTCGCCGATATATTAGTTTAGCGGGCCATTACTGAAACTCATACGCGCCCGCATCGGGAGTAATCGCATCCCGGATATTCCCTCGCAGATCATCGGTTATCCCGGCGATGGGTTTAGCAAAATCACGGGCTACGGAGGTGGAATCAAGAGTGAAATTATAATTTTCCGTATCCAGAAAAAGTGTCTGACCAAAATCGAAATTGGAAACCGTGGGATTATCGTCCAGAAAATCGGGAAAGAATTTTGGGCCGAGTAATTCGTGCAATCTGATGAGCGAATTTTTGAATTCTACCTTAAAATAGTCAGGATCGTTGGGAGTAGCGTTGGCCATGCTGAGCGCATCGGTTTTGCTGCTGTACAATACGCTATTGCGAATCTCCAGATTGAGGATGGAAGCACGGCCATCCACACACTGCCTGTTTTCCTGTTTGAAGCAAAAATAATTGGTCAGCCTGACCGCCTCTTCGCCAAATCCCACGTTGGCAAAGGTGCAGTAATCCAACCGGTAATATCCCCCGAAATCCACCCGCAGGTTGTACCCTGCTGAAGAGTGAAATAGATTATTGTATCCGGTCACTATACCCTTGAAGGCCGCCAGTGAAGCGCCCCCATTGAATCCGATCTCGGTATGATCGATCGACAGCTCGGCCAGGGAATCGACCAGAACCCCCACATTGGCATGCCTCAGG